>CAZVDW010000187.1:0-8480 GCA_964625645.1 uncultured Rhodospirillaceae bacterium | reverse complement strand
CTGCCGGGCAAGTTCCTGGATGGCGAGGCCATGCGCCTGCTGCAAGCGCATGATTGGCCGGGCAATGTCCGTGAGCTGGAGAATCTGGTGCGGCGGCTGGCGGCGCTCTACGCCGAAGACACCATCGGTGCCGCGATCATCGAAAACGAGCTGGCCGGTAGCCGCCCCGTGGTCGAGGCGGCGGAGGATGCGGAAGGCGACAGCCTTGGCGATTCCGTGGACCGTCACGTGGCGCAGTATTTCGCCGCCCACAAGGATACGCTGCCCGCGGCCGGGCTCTATGGCCGCATCCTGCGCGAGATCGAACGACCCCTGATTCTGCGCACTCTGGCGGCAACCCGCGGCAATCAGGTGCGGGCCGCCGAAGTGCTCGGGCTCAATCGCAATACGCTGCGCAAGAAGATTCGCGAGCTCGGCATCCAGGTCTCCCGGGCGGTGCGATGAGCGCGGGCGCCGAAGCCGCTTCGCCCAAGCGCCTGCAGCGGCTGCTCGAGTGGGCCACGCGCGTCGGCCTCAGCCGCAAGCTGGCCTTCGCGCTGTCCCTCGGCGCCGTCATTTCGGGCATTACCACCTATGGCGCCTTGACGGGATCGTTGTCACCCGAAGGCGCCGATCCCAATACCATCCTGGTGTTGCTCAATGTCGACCTGGTGCTGTTGCTATTGCTCGGCGCGCTGGTCGCGTGGCGCCTGGTGCGGTTGTGGATCGCTCGCCGCCAGGGTTTTGCGGGCGCCCGCCTGCAAGGCCGCATGGTCGGCATGTTCAGCATCGTTGCGGTGGCACCGGCGATCATCGTTGCCGTGTTTTCCGCCACCTTCTTCAATCTCGGCATACAATCCTGGTTCAATGAGCGTGTGCGCACGGCGCTGGAGCGCTCGCTTGCGGTTTCCGAGGCCTATCTCAAGGACCATCGCAGCTTCATCCGCGCCGACATCCTGTCCATGGTGGCGGTCATCAACCGCCAGCCGCCGGCGCTTCTCGATTCTCCCGAAGCCTTGAACCGCATCATCGACGCGCTTGCGGTCGAGCGTTCCCTTGCCGAGGCGATCGTTACCCGTGGCGACGGCAAGGTGCTGGCGCGTAGCCAGCTCAGCTTCGTGCTCGAATTCGATTACATCGAGAACAGCGCCCTGCGCCGCGCCGCCGAGGGCGAGGTGGTCATCATGACCAGCGACGCCAGCGACCGCGTGCGCGCGCTGGCCCGCATCGACGCCATGATCGGCGCCTATCTCTATGTCGGGCGCTTCGTCGATTCGACGGTGCTCAATCACATGTCCCGTCTGACCAGCGCGGTCAGCGAATACCAGGCCCTGGAGAGCCGGCATTCGGGCATTCAGATCACCTTCACGCTGCTCTACGTAACAGTGGCGCTGATGCTGCTTTTCGCCTCGGTCTGGATGGGGCTGATGTTCTCCAATCGCTTGATAGGGCCCATATCCGCATTGGTTGGGGCCACCCAGCGCGTGCGCGACGGCGATTTGACGGTGCGGGTCGACGAAGGACCCGATGGCGACGAGATCGCCGTGCTCAGCCGCGCCTTCAATCGCATGACCGGCCAGCTCGAAGGGCAGCGGGCCGAGCTGGTGGATGCCAACGAGCAGATCGACAATCGCCGCCGCTTCACCGAGGCGGTGCTGTTCGGCGTCTCGGCGGGCGTGATCGGCCTCGATGACGACGGCCGCATCTTCCTGCCGAACCACTCGGCCTTGCAGTTGCTGGCCTGCGAAGCGGATGCCCTGATCGGCCAGCGGCTGGAAACCGCGGTGCCCGAAATGGCTGAGTTGCTTGCCAACCTGCGCCACGATCGCCGGCGCCTTATCCAGGGACAGGTCTCGCTGGTGAGGGGCGGGCAGGCCCGCGACCTGCTGGTGCGGATCGGCACGCAAGGCGGTGACAGCGGCGGCTACGTGGTGACGTTCGACGACGTGACCGATCTGGTGCGCGCCCAGCGTGCCGCGGCCTGGACCGATGTCGCAAGACGCGTGGCGCACGAGATCAAGAATCCCCTGACCCCCATACAGCTCGCCGCCGAGCGGCTGGGCCGCAAGTTCGCCGACGATGTGCATGATCCGGAGCAGGTCTTCAATACCTGTGTCGATACCATTGTCAGGCAGGTCGGGGCGATTCGTGGCATGGTCGACGAGTTTTCCGCGTTTGCACGATTGCCGGCGCCGAAATTTGCCGACGAGGATCTTGGCGTGCTGGTCAGCGAAGCGGTTGCTTTGCAGCGCATGGCCCATCCGGAGATCGCCTTCCATATCGACGTTCCGGAAAATGGCGCGATAATCCATTGCGACGCGCGTCAGGCGAGCCAGGCCATGACGAACCTGTTGCAAAATGCCATCGACGCCATCGATGGGCGGGTCGCGGAGGCGGGCGCGAGCCTGGCGCCCGGGCGAATCGCTGTTGCCATCGATGACGGCGAGACAGAGCATCTTGTCGTTGCCGTCGCGGACAATGGCCGCGGCCTGCCTGACGATCTGTCACAGCGTGCGCGCCTTACCGAGCCTTATGTGACAACGCGCGAGGGCGGCACGGGCCTTGGTCTTGCCATCGTCAAGAAGATCATGGAGGATCACCGGGGCGAGGTTGTTCTCGTCGAGGGTGGCGAAGGCGGAACCCTTGCGCGCTTGCGCTTTCCGCGGCCCGAGCAGAGCGATGATCGGCACGCTGAGGCGACCAAGGAAGCCATGACCACGACCCGAGCCGATGGCGACTGACATCCTCATAGTCGACGATGAGCGCGATATCCGTTCGCTCATATCCGGGATTCTTGTCGACGAAGGCTACGAGGCTCGCGAAGCCGGCGATGCCAACAGCGCGCTCGCCGAAATCGAGGGCCGGCAGCCGAACGCAATTCTGCTCGAGATCTGGCTGCAGGGCAGCCGGCTCGACGGCATAGCGCTGCTCAAGCTGCTCAAGGAGCGGTCCCTGGACATGCCGGTGATCATGATCAGCGGCCACGGCAACATCCAAACCGCTGTTACATCCATCAAGCTCGGCGCCTACGATTTTATTGAGAAGCCGTTCGAAGCGGACCGTTTGCTGCTGTGTGTGGAACGCGCCCTGGAGGCTTCCAGGCTGAGGCGTGAGAATGCGGAGCTTCGCCTGCGCACCGGGCCGCAAGTCGAGATCGTCGGCGAGTCCCAGTCGATCAAGCAATTGCGCAGCGCGGTGACCAAGGTCGCGCCGACCCGCAGTCGTGTCTTGATCAATGGCCCCGCCGGCTCAGGCAAGGAAGTCGTCGCCCGCGCCATTCACGCCCAGTCGGGGCGCGAGCAGGCGCCCTTTATCGCCATCAACGCGGCGGCGATCACGCCCGAGCGGATGGAGGAGGAGCTGTTCGGCGTCGAGGGCGGCGGTGCCGCGCCGGGCGCCGTGAGCAAGGTCGGCATGTTCGAGCAGGCCCATGGCGGCAGCCTCTATCTCGATGAAATCGCCGACATGCCCCTGGAAACCCAGGGCAAGATCCTGCGTGTGCTGCAGGAACAAACCTTTCAGCGCCTCGGCGGTAGCCGCCGCATCAAGGTCGAGGTACGCGTCATAGCGTCGACAAGTCGGGACCTGCAGGAGGAAATTGCGGAAAAGCGCTTCCGCGAGGATCTCTACTATCGGCTGAACGTCGTGCCGCTGCGGGTGCCGCCGTTGAACGAGCGCCGTGACGATATCCCCTTGCTTATCCATCATTTTCTCGAATGCGCCACGGCCATGAGCGGGCTGGTGCCGCGTCAGCTGACCAGCGATGCCCTGGCCGTATTGCAAACCTGTGATTGGCCGGGCAACGTGCGGCAATTGCGCAATGTCATCGATTGGGTTCTGATCATGGCGCCGGGCACCAGCAATACGCCGGTGAACTCCGACATGCTTCCGGCTGAGCTGTTGATGCAGACGCCGGCCGCCCTGCGCCCTGAAAACGGTGCGGAAATCATGGGCCTGCCGTTGCGCGAAGCCCGTGAAATGTTCGAAAAGCAATATTTGGAGGCGCAGGTGACCCGGTTCGGACATAACATCTCGCGCACGGCTTCGTTTGTCGGCATGGAGCGCTCGGCCTTGCATCGCAAGTTGAAGACGCTCGGCATTACCGGCGACGATCGCTAGGGCGATAGCTGGAGCGACATCGTGAAAGTGCTCGTTTGCGGGGCCGGCGAGGTGGGCTTCAATATCGCCCGCCACTTGGCTGCCGAAGACAATGACGTGGTGGTCATCGACCATTCGCGCGAGCGCATTCAGAAGGTCGGCGAGGCGCTCGATGTGCAGGCGTTGATGGGCTATGCCTCGCACCCCGACATGCTGTTGCAGGGCGGTGCCGAAAACGCCGATATGCTTATCGCGGTGACCCGCTCGGACGAGATCAATATCGTCGCCTGTCAGGTTGCTCATACGCTGTTCAACGTTCCGACCAAGATCGCACGGGTGCGCAACCAGGCCTATCTGGAGCCGGCCTGGGCGGACCTTTTCAGCCGCGACCACATGCCGATCGACGTCGTCATCTCGCCTGAGATGGAAGTCGCGCGCTCCATCGCCCGCCGCCTCGATGTGCCCGGCGCGCTCGACATGGCGGACTTTGCCGACGACAAGGTGAGGCTTGTGGCCGTGCGCCTTGGCGAGGACTGCCCGGTGCTCAATACGCCGCTGCGCCAACTCAACGAGCTCTTTCCCGACCTCGCCATCACCATCGTTTCGATCATTCGCGGCGAGCGCAGCCTGTTTCCCGATTCCCTGGAGCAACTGCAGCCAGACGACGAAATCTATTTCATCGCCGAGACCGCGGCCGTGCCACGCGCCATGACCCTTTTCGGGCATGAGGAAGAGGCGGCGCGGCGCCTCATCATCGTTGGTGGGGGCAATATCGGCGTCTTGTTGGCACGCTTGATCGAGAGCGGCAATCCGGAAATCAACCTCAAGCTCATCGAATTCGACAAGGCGCGCGCCGAATATGTCGCCGACGAGCTCGAACACACCATCGTGCTCAATGGCGATGCGCTCGACGCGGATCTCCTGGAGGAAGCCAACGTCGCGGCGGCCGAGACGATCATCGCGGTGACCGACAACGACGAGGCAAACGTGCTGGTCTCGGTGCTCGCCAAGCGGCACGGCTGCCTGCGCGCCGTCACCCTGATCAACGCCGGCACCTATGCACCGCTGATCTCGCCGCTTGGCATCGATGCCTCGGTGAGCCCGCGCGAAATCACCGTGTCCACCATCCTGCAACATGTCCGCCGTGGCCGTATCCGCTCCGTCTATACCGTGCGGGCGGGCGAGGCCGAAGTGATCGACGCGGAAGCCATGAAGACCTCGCCGCTGGTCGGCGCGCCCCTCAAGGAGGTCAAGCTGCCGAAGGGCGTTATCGTCGGCGCCGTGGTGCGCGACGACGAGGTCATCGTGCCGCGCGGCGATACCGTCATCAAGGAACATGATCGGGTTATCCTGTTCGCGCCCCACGACGTCGTGAAGAAGGTCGAGAAGATGTTCGCGGTGGCGATCGGTTTCTTCTGAGGTGCCATGGTATCGGCCTCGCTTCTCAAGCTTCTCGGCCTGCTGCTGATAGCCTTTGCCGGGCTTGAATGCCTGCCCTTGGCCTTGGCGCTGGGCGAGGGGGAGAGCCGGGCGGTCGCGGGCTTTTCGCTCGGCGCCGGTGCGGCCTTGTTTGTCGGTGTGGCACTGTTCATCGTCGGCCGTGACGCGGGCCGCGGGATCGACCGCCGCCGGTCCCTGGCTCTCACGCTTCTCGGCTGGATAAGCCTGGCCCTGTTCGGCGCCATTCCCATTGTCCATGGCGGCGGGGCAGGCAGCTATGCCATGGCCGTGCTCGAAACCATGTCGGGGCTGACCACGACGGGCCTGACCATCTTCGCCGATCCCGGCTCGTTGGAACGCAGCATCGTGCTGTGGCGGGCGATATTGCAGTGGCTCGGCGGCTTCGCCACTTTGTTGTTCGCTGTCGCCCTGGCGCCAGGCCTGTCCATGTCGGCCGATGTGGTGGTCAATGTCGGGCGGCGGCGGGGGCAGGCGCCTTTCCGCCCGCAATTTGCCCAGGCCTTGAAGATCGTCGCCATCACCTATGTCACGCTGACGACGTTTTGCCTCGTCGCCCTGGTGCTCTCGGGGCTGCCGCCTTTCGTCGCCCTTTGCTATGCGCTCGCGACCATCTCGACCGGTGGCTTCACGCCAAACGGCGGCGGCCCGGCAGGGCTTGGCAATGCCATGGCCGAGGTGGTTCTGATTGTGTTCATGCTGGCCGGGGCGATGAATTTCCTCGTTCACTGGGCGGCCATGAGCGGGCGGCGGCATGCCTATCGACGGGATCCAGAACTGGGATTTTGGCTGGTGCTGCTCGGCATTGCGGTGGCATTGCTCTGGCTGGTGCAGATATCCGGCGGCGGCGGCACCCTGGCAGGTTTGCGGTCGGCGATCTTCGCCGTGGTATCGGCGGCCTCGACCACAGGTTTTCCCGGGTCGGCGACGCCGGTTTCCCTGCCGGTATTCGTGCTTCTGCTGCTTGCCGGTCTTGCCCTGATCGGTGGCGCGTCGGCATCGACGGCAGGCGGCATCAAGCTCGTGCGCGCCTTGTTGCTGCTGCGCCAAAGCGGCCGCGAATTGCAACGGCTCAACCACCCCCATGGCGTGGTCCTGGTAAAGGTCGGCCACGCGGCGGTGGACGACAAGGTCATGCAAACGGTCTGGTCGTTTTTCGTCCTGTTCGTGCTCAGCTTGATTGCAGTGACGGTTGGCCTGGCGGCAACGGGCCTGGAATTCGTATCGGCTTTGATGTTGGCCTTGAGTGCCTTGACCAATACCGGTCCCCTGCTGTCTCAAGTTGCCGGAGTACAGGCCGGGCTTGCCGACCTTGGGGTCACCGCCCACTGGCTGCTTTCGGCGGGCATGCTGGTCGGTCGTCTGGAAGTTTTCGCCGTGCTGGTGCTATTAACGCCTGTCTTTTGGCAACGACGATCCCTGGAGCAACCATGACCCGTGTCGCTTACGTCAACGGCCGCTACCTGCCGCACAATGCGGCCCATGTCCATATAGAAGACCGCAGCATGCAATTTGCCGATGGCGTCTATGAGGTGGTCGCGGTGCTCGACGGCAAGCTGGTCGACAGGGAGTGGCACCACGAGCGCCTGGAGCGGTCGCTGGGCGAGCTTGGCATAGGCACCCCGATGACCCGCGCGGCACTCGATAGCGTTCTCGACGAGGTGGTACGGCGCAACAGGGTCGACGAGGGCATCGTTTATCTCCAAGTCGGCCGCGGCGTGGCGCCGCGCAACCATGTCTTTCCCGAAAACGTCCGTCCCTCGGTCGTGGCGACGGCGCGGACGGCCCGTCCGGCCAGCGCATCCGCATTGACCGAAGGTGTGAGCGTGATATCCGCCCCTGACCAGCGCTGGCGGCGCTGCGACGTAAAATCCGTCGCCTTGCTGGCGAACGTGCTCACCAAGCAGTCGGCCGCCGAGGCCGGTGCCTATGAAGCCTGGCAGGTCGATGCGGATGGCATGGTGACGGAGGGCACTCACTCCAACGCCTGGATCGTTGACCAGGACGGCAGCATCGTCACCCGCCCCGAGAGCAATGCGATCCTCAGCGGCATAACACGGCGCCGGCTATTGGCCTTGGCGCGCGAGGCGGGCCTGCCCGTGGTCGAGCGCGCCTTCAGCCTCGAAGAGGCCAAAGCGGCACGGGAAGCCTTTCTCACCAGCACCAGCTCCTTCGTCGTGCCGGTCGTGCAAATCGACGACAGCGTCATCGCGAATGCCCAGCCCGGTACCGTAGCCGAGCGCTTGCTGGGCCTTTATCTCGACTTCACGACCGCCTCGTAGGGCCTATCGGACTTGCGCCGCCGCCCAAAAAGCGGTGGTATGACGGTCTGGGGGAGCGTGGTATTGGCACGTTGCCGGCACAAGAGAGACTTCCGGTCCGTGGGGAACGGGGAAGGGGGCGACGAATGGCAGCGGAAAAATCGCAAAACGTTCAGGACGTTTTTCTCAATTACGTGCGAAAAAACAAAACGCCACTGACTGTGTTTCTGGTCAACGGGGTCAAGTTGCAGGGCGTGATCACCTGGTTCGATAATTTCTGCGTGCTGCTGCGGCGTGACGGAATCTCGCAGCTGGTCTACAAGCACGCCATCTCGACGGTGATGCCGGCAGCGCCGATCCAGCTCTTCGAGGCGGATCGCAAGGACGAAACGGAGTGACGTGAGCAAGAGGCGCGGCAAGGGCGGAAATACGGAAGAATCGGCGATTGCCGCTGGAACGGCCTGGGTCTTGCACCCGGCGCTGCCGCGGGGCCGCGAAGCCTCCGCGGCCCGCGATGATGCCGCGCGCCTGGACGAAGCCGTCGGCCTGACCGGCGCCATCGGACTGCACGTGACGACCGCCGAAGCGATGCGCCTGCGCGCCCGGCGGCCGGCAACCTTGTTTGGTGCCGGGAAAGTCGAGGCGATTCGCGAATCGCTCGACGCGGCGCCCGATGGCAGACCG
>CAZVDW010000186.1:0-5882 GCA_964625645.1 uncultured Rhodospirillaceae bacterium | reverse complement strand
TGTGGAGTCTCATGAGTTTGTTCACATTTGAGCCTGAACGGCTGATGGGTGTTTGTCTATTTATCCCGGCGTGGGGTCTGTGCCAATTGTAATGATGTAGCCAGTGGGGCAGCTCTTGCTTTCGTTGCTCGGAGGTCTGGTAGGCCTGGGCATAAGCCCATTCCCTGAGGCTCGACTGGATGAAGCGTTCGGCCTTGCCGTTGGTTTTGGGGGTGTAGGGTTTGGTGTAGATGTGCCTGATGGCCAAGGCTTGGCAGAGTTTGTTGAAGGCCTTTGAGCGATAGCAGGAGCCGCAATCGGTCATCAGCCGTTCGATCGTGATACCAAGGCGCTTGTACCAGGCAACCGCTGCTTTCAGGAAGGCGATGGCGCATTCCTTCCTTTCGCTCACCAGCACCTGAGAGAAGGCGATGCGGGAATGATCGTCGATGGCGACATGGACGAACTCCCAGCCGATGCCCCTAGCGCTTGACTGGCCGTGGCGATCGCCGGTGACGCGGTGGCCCCTGCGCTTGAATTTACCGAGCTTCTTGATGTCCATGTGCAGGATCTCGCCTGGGCTTTCCCGTTCATAGCGGATCACCGGATCGGCGGGCTCCAGATCGCGCCAGCGGTTGAGGCCATGGCGGACCAGGATGCGGGCGACGGTACTGCGCGAGAGGCCGGTTTGCTCTGCAATGCGGTCATAGGTTCGTTTCTGCTTGCGCAGCTCTACAACATCCGCCTCGCGGTTGGCGGAGGTCCGAGCCGGGCTGTGTTGCGGCCGTGACGGACGATCCTGCAACGCCTCCAGGCCGCCATCGCGGTAACGTTTGCGCCATTTGTAGACGCTGCGGGCACTGACACCCATGGCGCAGGCAACGTCGCACGGGCGTTCACCACGCGCCAGGCGCTCGATCAACAGCTCTCGACCTTTCGGCGTCAGGCGGGCATTCTTGTGCACGTTCATTCGGTCTTGCTCCTTAAGCTTCTGTCTTTGCAAACATCAGCTTTTCAGAGTGGGATCGAATGAACAACGTCCTGAGAGGTCACATCTAGAGTGCGGCCCCGGCGATAACGGCATGGGCGGCATCTGATGGCGGCGAGGAAGGACACCAGCGGCACTTCCGCCGCGCCGACGCCGATGATGGCGCAGTACCTGGACATCAAGCGCCAGCACCCCGACACCCTGCTGTTCTACCGCATGGGCGATTTCTACGAGATGTTCTTCGACGATGCGGTCGCCGCCGCGGCGGCCCTCGACATCACCTTGACCCGGCGCGGCAAGCATGATGGCGCCGACATTCCCATGTGCGGCGTTCCGGTGCACAGCCACGAGGGCTATCTGGAGCGGCTCATCCGGGCCGGCTTCAAGGTCGCCATCTGCGAGCAGACGGAAGCACCGGCCGCCGCCCGCAAGCGCGGCGGCAAAGCACTGGTTGCCCGCGCGGTGGTACGCGTGGTCACGCCCGGCACCATCACCGAAGACAGTTTGCTGCAGGCGCGGGCCAACAATCATCTGGCGGCGCTGGCGCGTGCCGGCAACGCCTTCGGCCTGGCCTGGCTCGACATGTCCACAGGTGGCTTCGTCGTGGCGCAGCCGACGCCGCAGGAGCTGCCCGCATTGCTCGCCCAGGTCTCGCCCGGTGAATTGCTGCTTCCCGAGTCGCTGGTGGCGGAGCCCTGTCTCGTTGACTTTGGGCCTGTGCTGACGCCGCTTGCCGCCTCGCGCTTTGCCTCCGCCGCCGGCGAGCGCCGCTTGCGCGACGTCTACGGTGTCGCCTCGCTGGATGCCTTCGGGGCCTTCAGCCGGGCCGAGATCGGCGCGGCTGGCGCGGTTGTCGATTATGTGCTGCTCACGCAGAAGGGCCGGCTGCCGCGCCTGGCGCCACCGCAGCGCCAGGGGGCACGGTCGGTCATGGCCATCGACGGCGCGACGCGGCGCAATCTCGAGCTGTTGGAGGCTATCGCCGGCGGCCGGCGCGGCTCGTTGCTCGGGGTGGTGGACCACACCGCGACCGGAGCCGGCGGCCGCTTGCTGGCGGCGCGTCTTGCGGCGCCGCTCACCGATGTCGCCGGGATTGGCAATCGTCTCGACATGGTGCAGGCCCTGGTCGACGGCACGGCTTTGCGCGGCAAGCTGCGCGATGCGCTTGGTGTCTGCCCCGATATCGAGCGGCCGCTTGGCCGGCTCTCCCTGGAGCGCGGCGGCCCGCGCGATCTCGCGGCCATTCGCGACGGCCTCGCCTCTGCCGCCTCATTGCGCGGCTTGCTCGAAGACGATGCGGGCGCCCTGACGCCGTTGCCCGAGGGCCTGACTGGCGCCGCCACGGCACTTGGCGAACACAGAGTGCTGATCGACCGGCTCGCCCGGGCGCTTTCTGCCGACCTGCCGCTGTTGACCCGCGATGGCAATTTCATTGCCTCGGGCTACACCGCCGTTCTCGACGAGCAGCGTACCCTGCGGGACGAAAGCCGGCGGCTGATCGCGGCGCTGCAGGCGCGCTATCGCGACGAAACGGGCGTTGCCACGCTCAAAGTGCGCCACAACAACGTGCTCGGCTACTTTATCGAAGTGGGAACCAGTCACGGCGACGGCCTGCTTGGCGACGAGCGTTTCGTGCATCGTCAGACCATGGCCAGCGCCGTGCGCTTTACCTCGGGCGAGCTTGCCGAGCTTGCCGACAAGATCGCTCGTGCCGGCGAGCGCGTGCTGGCGCTGGAGCTGGAGCTGTACGACGACCTGCGCCGGGAGGTCGGGGCGCGCGAGACCGAGATAGCCATGGCCGCGCGTGCGGTCGCCGAGATCGACGTTGCGGCGGCTCTGGCCGAATTGGCGGTGGCGCGGGACTACTGCCGGCCACGGGTCGATGACAGCCTGGCCTTTGCCATCGACAAGGGCCGCCACCCGGTGGTCGAGGCGATCCTCGGCGAAGGCGATGCGGCAGCCTTCGTCGCCAATGATTGCGAGCTTGGCGAGCACAGCCGGCTGTGGCTGCTGAGCGGGCCCAACATGGCCGGCAAGAGCACCTTCCGGCGCCAGAACGCGCTCATCGCGGTGCTGGCCCAGGCCGGCTCGTTCGTTCCGGCTTCCGCGGCGCATATCGGTGTCGTCGATCGTCTGTTCAGCCGTGTCGGCGCAGCGGACGATCTGGCCCGCGGCCGCTCCACCTTCATGGTCGAGATGATCGAGACCGCCGCCATCCTCAACCAGGCGGGCGAGCGCGCGCTGGTCATCCTCGACGAGATCGGCCGCGGCACGGCGACCTATGACGGCTTGTCCATCGCCTGGGCCACCATCGAGCACCTGCACGACGGCAACGCCTGCCGCGGCCTGTTCGCCACCCATTACCACGAGCTGACCAATCTTGCCGCGCGCCTCGACCGCCTTGCCTGCCACGCCATGCGGGTGCGCGAGTGGGAGGGCGAGGCGGTCTTTCTCTACGAGGTCGGCCCCGGCGCCGCCGATCGCTCCTACGGCATTCAGGTCGCCCGCCTGGCCGGGCTGCCCGCGCCCGTGGTGGCGCGGGCAAGCGAGGTGCTGGCGCTGCTGGAAAGCGACGAAAGCCATAGCGCGGCGGCACGACTGGCGGACGATCTGCCCTTGTTCGCGGCGAGCCGGCCCCGGCCCGCGCCGCCGCCCGCGCTTGTGGCGCTCGCAGACGTCGACATCGACGAGCTTAGCCCGCGCCAGGCGCTGGAGCTGCTCTATCGTCTCAAATCGCTGGCGGATGGCGAGGAATAGCGCCGGCTGGTATAAGGGGGCGGATGCCGAGGCTTCGGAACAAGCGCGAGATCGTCGATCGTCAGGCCCTGGGCACTGCCCTGCCGGCCGCGGCGACGCGTGCCGAGGTGCTGGCATTGCTCAAGCAGGCGCTCGAGCATGGCCGGGCCGAGATCAAGCGCCGCTTCGAGGCCGGTGCCGACGGCCCGTCGACTGCCAGCGCCACCGCCTTCCTGGTCGATCAACTCATCGCCGGCATTCACGCCTATGTTGCCGATAGTGTCTACCCGGAGCCCAATCCGACTGCGGCCGATCGTCTGGCGCTGGTTGCGGTCGGCGGTTACGGGCGTGGCGAGATGGCACCCTATTCCGATATCGATGTGCTTTTCCTGCTGCCCTACAAGCAGACCCCGCGCGGCGAGCAGGTCGTCGAATATATGCTCTATCTGCTTTGGGACCTCGGCCTCAAGGTGGGCCAGGCGACGCGCTCGATCGATGAGTGCATCGCGCGTGCCAACACCGATCTGACCATCCGCACCGCCATGCTCGAATCCCGTTTCATCCATGGCGACCAGCCACTTTACCTGGAGCTGCGCAAGCGTTTCGCGGCCGACGTCGTCAAAGGCAGCGGACCGGCATTCGTCGCCGCCAAGCTCGCCGAGCGCGATGAGCGCCATCAGCGCATGGGCGATTCCCGCTATGTGGTCGAGCCCAATATCAAAGAGGGCAAGGGCAGCCTGCGCGACCTGCACACGCTGTTCTGGATAGCCAAGTATCTTTACGGCGTGGCCGATGTCGGTGAGCTCGTGACGCGCGGCATATTGACCGCCGCGGAGCTGCGCATGTTCCAGCGCGCCCATCGCTTCCTGTGGACCGTGCGCTGCCACATGCACTACCTGATGGAGCGTCCGGAGGAGCGCCTGACCTTCGACATCCAGGCCGAGCTGGCGGAGGTCATGCGTTACCATCGCCGTGAAGGCAGCGAGTCGGTAGAGCGTTTCATGAAGCACTACTACCTGATCGCCAAGACCGTCGGCGACCTGACGCGCATATTCTGCGCCGCCTTCGAGGCCGAGAACGCACCCAAACCCCGACAATGGTTGCCGCGCTTCGGCAATCGCGCGCGCGAATTGGAAGGCTTCAAGCTGGAGAACGGCCGCCTGTCGGTGTTGGCGGACGACGTCTTCGAGGTCGAGCCCGTGCGCATGATCCGCCTCTTCCATCTCGCCCAAAGCCGCGACCTGGATATCCATCCGCAGGCCCTGATGCTGATCACCCGCAGCCTGTCGCGCATAGATGCCAAGCTGCGCGCGGACGACGAAGCGAACCGGCTTTTCGTCGAAATGCTGACCTCCGAGAAGGATCCCGAGATCACCCTTCGGCGCATGAACGAGGCGGGCGTGCTGGGGCGTTTCATTCCCGCCTTCCGTCGTGTGGTGGCGCAGACCCAGCACGATATGTATCACGTCTATACGGTGGACGAGCACACCATCTTCGCCATCGGCATCCTGTCGCGGATCGAGCGTGGCGAGATCGGCGACGAGCTGCCCCTGGCTACCGAGATCGTGCACAAGGTGCTGTCGCGCAAGGTGCTTTACCTTGCGGTGTTCCTGCATGATATCGGCAAGGGGCGCGGCGGCAGCCACTCCGAGATCGGTGCGCGTCTCGCGCGCAAGCTGGCGCCGCGCCTAGGCTATACGGCGGAGGAAACCGAATCCGTCGCCTGGTTGGTCGAGCAACACTTGCTGTGCTCGACGTCAGCATTCAACCGCGATGTCTCGGACCCGCGCACGGTCTCCGACTTTATCGATATCGTGCGCTCGCCGGAGCGCCTGCGCATGTTGCTGGTGCTCACCGTGGCGGACATCCGTGCGGTCGGGCCCAGTGTCTGGAATGGCTGGAAGGGCCAGTTGTTGCGCGGGCTTTATTATCGTGCCGAGGCCGCGATGACCGGTGGCGACAGGCTGGCCGACCAGGCCGAGCGCCTGGCAATGGCACAAGACGCCTTCCGGGAAGCGGTCTCTGATTGGCCGACGGAGGACGCGCAGTCGTTCATCGATCGCGCCTATCCATCCTATTGGCTCAATTTCAATACCGAGGTGCACAGGCGCCACGCCGAAATGATTCGCGCGGCCGACCGCGAGGGCAGAACCCTGGCAGTCGAAACCCGCGTCGACAC
>CAZVDW010000185.1:0-1580 GCA_964625645.1 uncultured Rhodospirillaceae bacterium | reverse complement strand
GTGCAACTATGGGGAGGCCCTCACCACTGCAAAAGTCGAGTTAACATACTTGGCAACCCTTATCAAATGCAATGGGAGAGCTTTGAGAGGCATCGTCCAGCAAGGTATATAATAAACCCCGGACCCACCCAAAAAAACCGGCTGCAGTGAAAGATACTGCAGCCGGCTGCGAGCAATTGAGAGAACCGGGAGGGTTATTTTGTGTAGTCTCCGCGCAGCTTCATCACGTGGACCTGGGCGTTGACGCCGTGGTTGGGCCAGTCATCAAAAACCGCCTGGACGCCTTCGTTTTCAAGGTAGCTCGACGCATCCGCCATACTGTCGAACTCGAGTTCGATGAAGCGGTTGGGCGATGCCCCGAAGTAGTTGTCGTAGGATGTGAGGCTCTTCACCTCCGCGGGCACCTGAAGGTCTCCGGCGACCGATTTCACCCACGCTATGTAGTCTGCCTTCTGGCCGACCGGGTAGTCGACCGAGAGGATGTACTTGATCGGGGCTTTGCCCGAACCCTGCGCCCCTGCCTGGTCCACGATCGTATCAGCTGAAAACTGCAGGGCGAGTACCAGCACAGCGCCGAGGGCGATGTAGGCGAGTTTCTGTTTGTGTTGCATGGTCTTATCCCTCCTGGGAATGGTGCTTGATTTGCCATCGGGCAACTCTGTGATTTTCCGGCTCTCTCGCAATGGAATCCCGATGGACTATCCGTATGTTTTTAAGGCGCTCTCACTCCACCGGCCAGGTGTGGCTGCCGCCGGCGTTGAGGGCCAGGTTGCCCCCGTCCACCGGCAGCAGAACCCCGGTGACGGCTGCGGCTGCGTCCGAGCACAGGAATACTGCCGGGCCGACAAAGTCCTCGGGTTCGAGCAGACGGCCCAGCGGGATGCCCGTCAGGAACTGGCGGCGTATCTTTTCGCCGAAGCGCGGGTCGTCGAAAAGCAAGCGCTTGAGCGCAGGCGTGAGCACCTGGGCCGGCAGGATGGCGTTCACCCGAACCCCCTCGCGGGCGTATTCCACCGCCAGCTCGCGGGTGAGCTGCACCACCCCGGCCTTGGCGGTGCTGTAGGGGAAGTTTCCGCGGCCGACGCCGGACATGCCGGCGATGGAGCCGATGTTGAGGATGCACCCACTCCGGTCCCCTTCGATCATGCTGCGCAGCGCCTGGCGGGAGCAGAGGAAGTAGCCGGTGAGGCTCACCGCCAGCGCTTGCGCGGAGATCTTGGCGGCTTCTTCGCGCTCGTCGCGCTTTGATCTGAGCTCCTCGACCATGCGCTCGTTGGCGGCCGTCGCCACCACTGCGAGGCCCTGCGGCAGCAAGTAGTTGCGGCCGTAGCCGGCCTTCACGTCGACCAGGTCGCCGGGCTCGCCCAGGTTGTCGACTGTCTCTTGGAGGATCAGCTTCATCGCCCTAGCCCGTGGTGTACGGAAGGAGCGCGATCTCGCGGGCCCTCCGGATGGCCCGCGTCAGCATGCGCTGCACCTTGGCGCTGTTGCCGTTGGTGCGGCGCGGCTGGATCTTGCCGCGATCCATCATGAAGTTCTGCAACAGATCGACGTTCTTGTAGTCGATGTAGGGCACGTCG
>CAZVDW010000184.1:0-4653 GCA_964625645.1 uncultured Rhodospirillaceae bacterium | reverse complement strand
GAAATACGGCAGCGCGCGCGTGCCGCGCTACACCAGCTATCCGACCGCGCCGCATTTCCATGACGGTGTCGATGAGCCGATGCTGCGCGGCTGGCTGGCCGAGCTGAATGCGGCCGCTCCGCTGTCGTCTTACCTTCACGTGCCGTTTTGCAACCGCATGTGCTGGTATTGCGGCTGTCACACCACCATTTCCAGCGATCCGGTTCGTATCGGCGCCTATGCCGATGTGCTGGCGCGCGAGATCGAGACCGTCGCGGCCGCCCTGCCCGCCACCATGGCGCTCTCGCATGTGCATTTCGGCGGCGGCACGCCGACCCAGCTCGGCGAGGACAGTTTCGCAAGCCTGATGGCGGCGCTGCGCCGCCACTTCACGCTGGCGCCGGAAGCCGAGATCGCGATCGAGATCGATCCCAGCACCTTGAGCCCGGCGATGGCCGAGACCCTGGGCCGCGAGGGCGTCACCCGGGCCAGCCTCGGGGTGCAGGATTTCACCGATGAGGTGCAGCAGGCCATCAATCGCGTGCAGCCCGTGGCGATGGTCGCCGACGCCGCGGCGATGCTGCGCCAGGCGGGTATCGCCGCGATCAATTTCGACCTCATGTACGGCCTGCCCCATCAGACCGAGGCCGATATCGCCCGCACCGTGGACCAGGCGGTGGCGCTGGCGCCCGACCGGGTCGCCATGTTCGGCTATGCCCATGTGCCGTGGATGCGCAAGCACCAGCAGATGATCGACGAAGCGGCGCTGGCCGGACCGCAAGGCCGCGCCGCCCAGGCCGATTGCGCGGCGCGGCAGCTCGAATCCCATGGCTATCGCCGTATCGGCATGGATCATTTCGCCCGCGCCGGCGATGCCATGGCGAAGCGGCTCGACGAGGGCACCCTGCACCGCAACTTCCAGGGCTATACCGACGACGCGGCCGTGGCCCTGATCGGCCTCGGCGCCTCGGCGATCAGCGCCCTGCCTCAGGGCTATGCCCAGAACGCGGGCGACATGCGCGCCTATCGCGAGGCCGTCATGGCGGGTGGCCTGGCGACCGTGCGCGGCATTGCGCTCGACGATCAGGATCGCGCCTGCCGCGCCATCATCGAGCGCCTGATGTGCGATTTCGCCGCCGACGTGCCGGCGCTGTGCCGCCAGCACGGCGCCGATCCCGCGCATGCGCTGGCCGATCCCGAGAGGCTCGCCGAGCTCGAGCAGGACGGCATGGTGCGCTGCTCGGGAGGCAAGGTCGAGATCACCGCTCTCGGCCGGCCCTATGTGCGCACCGTCGCCGCCTGCTTCGATTCCTATCTCGGACGCGGCGCTGGCCGCCACGCCCAAGCCGTCTGATGGCAGAGAGGACCAGCAAACAAGTCTCCCTGGCGGAGGCGGCGCGCCGCGTCGGCGATGGCGCGCGCATCGCGCTCGGTGGCTTTTCCGTCTACCAACATCCCATGGCCTTCGTGCGCGAGCTGATCCGCCAGGGTCGGCGTGACTTGACCGTGGTCGGCGTCGTGAACGGTCCCGAGGTCGACATGTTGGCCGGTGCCGGTGCGTTGCGGCGGGTGGAAAGCTCCTATGTCGGGCTTGAGAAATACGGGCTGGCGCCGAATTTCCGCCGCCGGGTCCAGGACGGCAAGCTGGAGATGGTGGACTATCCCGAGCTGTTGAGCTGGGATCGTTTCCGCGCCAGCGAGCAGAATCAGACCTTCCTTCCGGCCTCCTTCCTGGGCGGCACCGACGTTCAGCGGCGCAACCCCGACATCAAGGCATTCGCCTGTCCGCTGACAGGTCGCCAGCTATGGGCCGTGCCGCCGGCGGATCCTGAAATCGCCGTCATTCACGCCATCATGGGCGACACCTACGGCAACGTGCTGGTGCCGCGCCGACGACTGCTGCCGCAAAACCTCGACATCACGCTGGCGCGCTCGTGCGACCGGATCATCGTGACCGTCGAGCGCATCGTCTCCAACGACGAGGTTCGCCGCCACGCGGAGCTCAACCAGATCCCCTCATACCGGGTCGAGTGCATCGCCGAGGCGCCGTGGGGCGCCCACCCCTGCCCGGTGCTCGGCTTCTCGCGCATCGACGAGGACGCCTTCAACGACTATGTGAGCGCCGCCAAGAGCGACGACGGGTTTCGCGCCTACCTCGAGCGCACAGTCCATGATCTGGCCGACCACGACGCCTACCTGCGCGCCGTCGGCATCGAGAGGCTGACCGCCTTGCAGACCACGATGGCACTGCAATGAGTGCCCCGTGCACCTTGCCCGAGCGCCTGGCGGTGATGCTGTCGAAGGAGCTCCGCGACGGCGAGGTGGGCTTCACCGGGCTCGCCACCGGCCGCGCCGCAGCGGTCTACATCACGGGCATTCCGCTTGCCGCCATGGCCTTGGCGCAGCAAACCCACGCGCCCAACCTGACCGTGCTGCTGGCGGGCTGGTCGCACAATCCGGATTTGTCGAAATTGCACGCCTTGCCCGAGCTCGAATTCGACGAGCGCCTGCGCGACCTGCCCTGCGAGGCCCAATCGGTCGATTATCCCGGCCATTACGTGCTCAAGCGCGGCGATGTCAGTTTTGGCTTCAGCTCGGGCGTCCAGGTCGACAGCGTCGGCAATCTCAACGGCGTCTGCATCGGCGATCCCGACCGTCCCGACGTGCGTCTGGTCGGCCCCATCCTGCACCCGGAGCATATGACGCTGTTCGGCCGCGAATACATCATGATGCCGCACCACGAGGCGCGGAACTTCGTCGAGCGGGTCGATTACGTCTCAGGCGTCGGCTATCCGGGCGGGCTCGCCGGGCGCCGGGCGCTCGGCCTCGACAGCGGCGGCCCGGCCCTGGTGATCACGCCCAAATGCGTCTTCGATTTCGACCGCGATGTGGGGCGTATGACCGTGCGCACGATCCATCCGGGCGTGAGCGAGGAAGAGCTGCGCGCCGCCACCGGCTTCGACCTCGGCGACTTGTCGAATGCGGCGCCAACACCGGAGCCTGACGCCGAAGAGCTGCGCCTGCTGCGCGAGGTCGTCGACCCGCGCCGCCATCTCTTGCCCGATATCGACCAGGACTGAAAGGGAGGGTCTTGTGAAACACCTGAAACTCATTGCCATGGCAGTCGTCATGGCGGCCGGCACGGCCTCCGCCGCCGAGCGCGATATGACCTTCGCCATCGGCCTGCCGCCGATCCACACCTGGTCGAAGACCTACACCTATGTCGACGAGAACCTCGAAGCGCGCTCGGGCGGCGCCCTGGGTGCCGAGGTCTATTACGGCTCGCTGCTCAACTTGAAGCAGAGCCTGATGGGCCTGCGCGACGGCATTGCCGATGCCGCCATGCTGGTGCCGGGCTATCACCCCGCCGAGCTGCCCCAGACCAATCTCATCGTCGATCTCGCCATGCTCGGACACAACGCCACGGTGCTCTCGGCGGCGGTCTCGGAATACATGTTCAGCTGCCCCGAATGCCTGGCCGAGAGCACGACCAACGGCTCGGTCTTCGTCGCCATGACGGCCAACGCGCCCTACATGCTGCTCACCGTCGAGCCGATGGTCACGGTGGAATCGCTCAGGGGCAAGAAGATCCGCTCTTTCTCCGCCTTCGGCCGCTGGGTGGAGTATGTCGGCGGCATCAAGATGTCGCTGTCGGCCAACGACATCTACGACGCGCTCAGCCGCGGCACGTTGGACGCCAACCTGCACCCCGCCACCGAGCTCTACAATCTCAACTTCGCCGATGTCGTCAAATACGTCACCCGGCTTCCTCTGGGGACCTATAACGGCAACCAGTACAATTTCAACAGCGATGTCTGGCGCTCGTTCAGCACCGCCGAGCGCCGGCTGATGCTCGACATGTTCGCCGAGGGCGCGGCGCTGACCACGGTCGAGTTCCAGACCTTCAACGACGAGGTGCTCGACAGCAAGGCGGCGGCGGACGGCATTCAGGTGCTCGAGCCGAGTCCCGAGCTGGTCGCCTTGACGCAAGAGTTCATCGCCGTCGACATGGCCAACTTCAACCAGATGGCCAAGGACAATTACGGCATCCAGGACGCGCCGGCGCGGGTCGCCCGCTTCCAGGGCCTGATCGACAAATGGCGCGGCCTGCTGGCAACCATCGACGCCACCGACGTCGATGCGGTCACCGCCCTCTACAAGGCCGAGATCTGGGACAAGATCGACGCCGCCACTCACGGAATGTAGGAAGAGCACTATGCGTTTTGCGGGAATTCTGACGGCTCTGATCCTTGCGGTCGCGGGTCTTGGCATGGCCCAAGCCGCCGACAGGGAGCTTACCTTCGCCGTCGGCCTGCCGACGGTCCACACCTGGTCGAAGACCTATGCCTATATTGACGAGCAGATCGAGGAGCGCACCGGCGGCAGCTTGAGCACGGAGGTCTATTACGGCTCGCTGCTCAATCTGAAGCAAAGCCTGATGGGCCTGCGCGACGGTATCGCCGACGCCGCCCTTCTGGTGCCAGGCTACCACCCCGCCGAGCTGCCTCAGACCAACCTGATCGTCGATCTTGCCATGCTGGGCCATAACGGCATCGTGCTCACGGGCGTGGTCTCGGAATACATGTTCACTTGCCCGGAATGCCTCGCCGAGAGCGAGGCCAACGGCTCGGTCTTCATCGCCATGACCGCCATGCCGCCCTACATGCTGCTGAC
>CAZVDW010000183.1:0-8216 GCA_964625645.1 uncultured Rhodospirillaceae bacterium | reverse complement strand
TGATGGCGCGGCTCGACCGCCTCGCCGACGCCAAGGAGGTGGCGCAGATCGGCGCGGTCATCGGACGGGAATTCCATTACGACCTGGTCTCGAATCTCGCCGAGCTCGACGAGCGTGATTTGCGTGGTTCGCTAACCAAGCTAGAGGACTCGGGCCTCGTCTTCCGCCGCGGCGAGCCGCCTAAGGCAAGTTACAGCTTCAAGAACACGCTCGTGCAAGAAGCAGCCTACGCCTCTCTCTTGAAGCAGCGCCGGCAAATGCTACACGCACGGGTGGCCCAACTTCTCTCCGAAGAGTCCGGCGCGCTCTCGCGCACCCAACCGGAGCTTCTCGCGCATCATTACACCGAAGCGGGAGAGGTCGAGGCGGCTGTGAAGCATTGGTTGGAGGCGGGACGTCAGGCAGCGCAACGCTCGGCCAACCAAGAAGCGATCGCCCATCTCGACAAAGGCTTGGCCATTGTGGACGGCATTGTAGACGAGGCGCTGCACCGGCGCCTGGAGATCACGCTCAACCTCGCGCTCGGCACCGCAATCCAGGCCGCGCACGGCTATGTTGCGCCGGCGGATGCAGCGTTTCAACGCGCCCTGACGTTGAGCGATGCCGCCGATCGTACGCACGACCTCTTTGAGGCCATGTTCGGGCTTTGGCTGTTCCACCACATGCGGCGCGAGTTCACCGAGGCGTACGGCTTGGCCGACCGCCTCCTCGATCTTGCCGATCGGCATCGCCAGAGCGACTACTATCTCCAGGGTCACCATGCCGCCTGGACCACGAGCATGACCCGGGGTGACTTGGTGTCGGCGCGCCGGCACGCCAGCCAGGGGCGTGAAATTTACGACCCGCAACTGCATCGGGATCACAAGTTCCTCTATGGCGGCCACGACCCCGGCGTTTGCAGCCGCACCGTGGGTGGTCTATCGTTGTGGCTCCTGGGTTTCCCAAACCAAGCGCGCCGAAGCTTCGAGGAGGCGGTCGCGCTTGCGCGTTCGCTGGCCCATCCACACTCGCTCGCTCAAGCACTGACATTCGGCTCATGGGTCGCCCAGGGCCTCCATGATCCCGAGACCGTTCGTGCTTTCACTGATGAGGCAATCAGCCTTGCGCGCGAATACGGTTTGGCGGCGGGGTTCCTCGGCCGTGCCGAGGTCATGAGTGGCTGGGCGATTGCGGTCTGCGGAGTACCTGAGGAAGGACTGCAGCGCATGAAGCAAGGCTTGGTAACCGGTCGCACGGCAGGGGCGGCGTTCGGAACGCCCTGTTCGTTCACTCTGATGAGCGAGATTCTGCTGAAAGTCGGGCGAACCGACGAGGCACTTGAAATGGTCGACGAGGCGCTACAACAGTCGGATAACCAGGGCGAATATTGGTGGTATCCGGAATCGCTTCGTTGCCGAGGAGTCGTCATGCAGGCAATCGACCCCGCGAACGACGACGCCGTTGTTGCTGCGTTCGAGTGCGCGATCGCAGAATCCCACAAGCGACAGGCCAAGTCGCTTGAACTCCGCGCCGCCACTTCGCTTGCCCGCCTTTGGCAGTCCCAAGGCAAAACCACAGAAGCCCGCGAGCTGCTCGCTCCCGTCTACGCCTGGTTCACCGAAGGCTTCGACACCGCGGACCTCGTCGACGCCAAGGCCTTGCTCGACGACCTCGCTTAGCGGCGGCGCCAGATCGACCAGGCTTCGGTGCGCTCGATCTCGTCGAACTGGGCCGCGATGGCCTCGCCGTAGATGGTCTCCAGGTCGGGGTAGTAGCCGAGCTCCCGCTGCAGCCGCGGTATCACCAGCAGGGTGACGTCCGAGAGCATCGCTTGCGGATCGGGATGGGAGGCGAATGAGAGGTTGCGGTTGACGTCCATCCAGGCGAGCACGTGGCGCGGCGGCACCAGGCCGTAATAGTATGGCAACATGTTCATGAAGCCGAGATAGAGCGGCCGGTCGCCGGGCTCGACGTGGCGCCCGAGGCGGCGGTAGAGCTGGTCGTTGAGCTGCCACCAGATGCAGTATTCGTGGGAATCGCAAAAGTGGTACATGCCGGCCAGGGTCTCGGCCGCTTCCGGCGGCGCGTCCTGCGCGGTCGGGAACGGCGCCAAGCGCGGCTGCACCCAGGGATCGAACGCCGCCACGCCGATGCGGCAAAGCGGGCGGGCCGGGTCGTCGCAATAGCGCACCATGGTGTCGGCGGCCTGGGATCTGACATACACCGTGACCGCGCTGAGGTCCGCGAACACGGCATAGGCGACCAGCACGAAGGCGGCGATGGTCGGCGCCATGAAGCCCTCGCCCGCCTCCGCGAGCGCGCGCTGCGCCAGCAGGATGAGGACCGCGAAGCTCAGCGGCCAGGCGTGGTCGTGGATCTGGTTCATGGCCATGTAGGCCGCCAGCGTCAGGCCCAGCGCGATGGTGACGTTGTCGAGCCTGGCCTGGCGTCTGGCCTCGCTGCGCCGCCAATAGCCCACCAGGCCGAGGCTCAGCACCAGCAGCTCGGGTATGCCGGCAAACAGATCCTCGAGCAGCTTGGCACCGCGCAGCAGCGACACCGAGCCCGAGGCCGCCCGAAGGTCGCCGAGATAGGGCCCGTTGATGCCCGTCGCCAGCCCGACAATCACCACCCCGGCGACGGCAAGCGCGAGGCCGCAGGCGGTCAGCCGGCGGTTGGCGGGCGCGTAGTGCAAGGCGACCACCGCGCCGGCCACGGCGACGGCGGCGAGCGTGACCTTGAGATAGACCAGCCAGAGCAGAAGCAGGCCCACCACGAGGGCCTCGGCGAGCTGGCCGGCCCGCCGCCAGGGCCGGCGCGGCTCGAGGAAGAAGGTCATCAGCAGGATCGCCAGCGCACCCAGCGCCCACTTGTTGTAGGCCCCGAGGAAAGACATCTGCCCGGGCAGGTCGCCGGTCGAGCGCGGCGTGATCACCAGCAGCAGAACCGCGAACAGGAAAAGCCCGGCAAGCCCGCCCGAAAGCCGCCGCCAGGCCAGCACCACGCCGCTTAAGCCCAGCAGCCCGGCGGCGAGGAAATTGGCGACCAGGGGCGACTTGGCATCGAGGCCCGTCAGCTCGACGCCCAGGCCCTGAAACAGCCAATAGGCGGCGCCGATCGGCGTCTGATAGTCGAGATGAGGCACCTGCCCGTGCCACCAGCGCAAGCTTGTATCGAGCGGCAGGGCGTAATCGACGACATAGGTGTTGAGGACGACAAGCTCGCTGCTCAGCAAGGGGATCGACAGGCCCAGCAGCAGCGGCACGGCGAGGGTCATGCCGGCGAAGCGCGCCGTGACCAGGCCGCGCGCATTGGCCCGCGCGCGGCCACGGAGAAGCGCCCAGAGCTTGGCAATGGCGGCGGCCAATCCGTCTTCCAGCCTGTCGATCCAACGCGTCATGGTTTTGCCGTGGTCCGCCGCCCCGCTCCGGCCGGTATCATGCGTTGGGGGTGGGGCAAAGTAAACGGCTGCCCCATCGACATGCGCGCCGTTGTGGGCAACACTCGCCGCAGCCATAACAGGAGCGAGAGATGATGGACGAGACGGCATATCGCGAGAAAGTCGCGGCCGAGGGCTATGACGCGCCCGAGGTCATTGTCCGCGAGGCCAATACGGACAACCAGCCCCACACGCACGATTTCGGCGCCTCGGCGCTGATCCTCGAAGGCGAGATCACCGTGACCACCGCGGACGGGCCGACCACCTGCCGCACCGGCGACAGCTTCGCGCTTGACGCCCGCGTCGAGCACAGGGAGACCATCGGGCCCGACGGCCTGCGCATGCTGATCGCGCGCAAGCCTGCCTGAAGGAGTCCCCATGAGCGGCGTCGTCGACTATTACAACGAGCACCCCATCAACGAGGCGCAGATTCTCGGCGCGCTGGCGCGCGAGGGCAAGGCCACGGCCGGCCTGGCGCCCGAGGACCTCTACGCCCACGACCAGGACCATTACGGCGGCATCGACGCCAGCCGCCGCCTGGCCGAGGCCTGCGGCATCGCGGCCGGCGAGTCCGTGCTCGACGTCTGCAGCGGCATGGGCGGGCCGGCGCGGCTGATCGCCCACGAGCGCGACTGCCAGGTCACGGGCATCGACTTCAACCCCAACCGCACGCCTGCCGCCGCCCGGCTGACCGCGATGGTCGGGCTGCAGGAAAGCGTGCGCTTCGTGCGCGGCGACGCCACGCGACTGCCCTTCGGCGACGCCAGCTTCGACCGCGCCATCGCCCAGGAAGCCTTTCTCCACATCGCCGACAAGGCGGCGCTGTTCGCCGAGTGCTTTCGCGTGCTCAGGCCCGGCGGCAGGCTCGCCTTTACCGACTGGATCGCGCTCGAGGCGCTTGGCGAGGACGAGCGGCAGAGCCTGGCGGCAGGCATCGCCTATCGCGATGTCCACCCGCTGGCGGACTATTGCGCCATCGTGGCGGGCGCCGGCTTCGCCCCGGTCGAGGCCGAGGATCTCTCGGACCAGTGGCGCATCATCCTGCGCGCCCGCCTGGAGATGTATCGCGGCATGGAGGCCGAGACCGTGGCCAGCTTCGGCACCGCGCGCCACCGCGCCTTCGTCGCCGGCTACGAGCAGTTCATCGCCCGTATCGAGGGCCGCAAGCTCGGCGGCGCCCGCATCGTCGCCACGAAGCCCGCGTCATAGGAAGAACGCGGCGAGCTGCGCCGTGACCGCCGCGGGGTCTTCCTCCGCAAGATAATGGCCAGTGTCGATGGCACCTCCGGCCACGGGCGCGGCGGCATAGGTTCGCCAGATCTCCAACGGTTCGTACCATTGGCCGATCTTGCCTTTCGCCCCCCATAGCACCAGCAGCGGGCAGGCGATCCTGTCGCCCGCCGCGCGGCTGGCACGGTCGTGCTCGAGGTCGATCGTCGCCGCCGCGCGGTAGTCCTCGCACATGCCGCTGATCATAGCCGGGTCATGCGCGGCACGAAGATAGTCGGCCAACGCTTCCGGATGAAAGAATGTCTCGTTCTTGGGCTCGCGCGCGGTGTGGGCGCGGAACCAGGCCTCCGGCGCGGCGTTGATCAGGGTTTCGGGAAAGGGATGAGGCTGGGCCAGCCAGAACCAGTGGTAATAGCCGAGCCCGAAGGCCGCATCGGCGCGCTCGAAATGCTCCAGGGTCGGTACGATGTCGAGCAGCGCCAGCCTTCGCACGCGGTCGCTGTGGTCGAGCGCCAGACGCTGGGCGACACGGGCGCCGCGGTCATGCCCGGCAACGAAGAAACGCTCATGCCCGAGGCATGTCATCAGTTGCGCCATGTCCGCCGCCATGGCGCGCTTGGCGTAAGCCGCGTGGTCGGCGCTCACGGGCGGCTTGAACGAGCCGCCATAGCCGCGCAGGTCGGGGCAGACGACGCTGAAGTGCTGTGCCAGGGCCGGCGCCACCGCGTGCCACATGGCATGGGTCTGCGGATTGCCGTGCAGCAACAGCAGCGGCGCACCGCCGCCGCCCCGGCGCAAGCGCAAGGCGCCGCCGTTCACGGCCACGGTTTCCAACGTGAATCCCTCGAAGAACATGTCGGGGCTTGGTATAACCCATGCGCAACAGCGAGAGGAGAGCGGAACATGAGCAACGGCAATCGACAAGTGCTTCTGGCAGCCCGTCCGGTGGGCGCGCCAAAACGTTCGGATTTTCGTATCGAGGAGACGCCGCGGCCCGAGCCAGGCGCCGGCGAGATGCTGCTGCGCACCCTCTGGCTCTCGCTCGACCCCTATATGCGCGGGCGCATGAACGACCAGGCGAGCTATGCCGACCCGGTGCCGCTTGGCGGTGTCATGGAAGGCGGCACGGTGAGCGTCGTCGAGGCCTCCAACCATGCCGACTATGCCGTCGGCGATATCGTCGTCGGGCGCGCCGGCTGGCAGGAATGGGCGGTCAGCGACGGCAGCGGCATGCGCAAGGTCGATGCGGGCGGGCCGCTCTCGGCCTCCCTCGGCGTGCTCGGCATGCCGGGCATGACCGCCTATACGGGCCTGCTCAACATTGGCCAGCCCAAGGACGGCGAGACCGTGGTCGTGGCGGGTGCGAGCGGCGCCGTCGGCAGCGTCGTCGGCCAGATCGCCAAGATCAAGGGCTGCCGGGCCGTCGGTATCGCCGGCGGGCCCGAGAAATGCGCCTTCACCACTGACGAGCTCGGCTTCGATGCCTGCATCGACCACCGCGCGCCCGACTTCGCCGAGCAATTGGCCGCCGCGTGCGGGGGTGGCATCGACGTCTATTTCGAGAATGTCGGCGGGCCGGTGCTCGCAGCCGTCTTGCCATTGATGAACATGTGGGGGCGGATGCCGGTCTGCGGCATGATCTCCCACTACAACGACACCGCGCCGCCGGCCGGCCCCAACCTGCTGCCAAAGGCGATGATGCTGATCCTGACCCGGCGCTTGACCCTGCGCGGCTTCATCGTCAGCGACTACAGCAGCCAGCTCGGCGATTTCCTCAGCGATGTCGGCGGCTGGCTCGCGGCAGGCAAGATCCGCACCCGCGAGGACATCCTCGACGGCCTCGATGCCGCGCCGCAAGGCCTCATCGGCCTGCTCCAGGGCAAGAACTTCGGCAAGCTGGTGGTGAAGGTGGCGGAGCGGTAGGATTCCCGCGCAATCGGGTATTTAAGAGACCGTTTCGCACGATATCGACAGGGCGTTGGGTGGGCCTATCAAGTGTTTTGGCCGCCCAACGTTTGACGCACCAAAAGACCGAGCTCGGGGCCAAGCTCGAGACCTGCCTCGTCGTCGCACGAGAGGATATCTTGCACGTGCCGGCGCTCGCCTTCAAGCGCCTCGCGAACGCGGTTCTTGCTGGCTTTGCTTTGCTGCATCAGCACCGCCAGTGCTGCCGCCGCCGCGAGCCTCGTAGTGAGCTTTTTCGAGTCGTCGCGCAGCCGCCGCGAGTTGGGGAAGAATTTGTCACCGTCCCAGGGTGCCGAGCGCGGCTTGACGATGTGACGGACGAGCAGCGGCAGACGTTTGGTAAGCTCTTTTGCCGCCTTGCCGAGCGCCGGCGCCGACGGCTCCCGTTTGGAATCCTTGCCATCGCCACCAATGTCATCGCCGACGACCGCTTCCAGATGATGCAGAATTGAATCCACCGCCAGGGCGCGCACCTTCGCATTGTCGTTGTCGAGGCATTCGACAAGGGGCACGACGAGAGGGCTGACGCTCTCCATTTGCCTGTGGGCGAAGGCATCGCGCGCATCGTAGACAACGTCCGTGTCGGCGAGCAGCGCTGCCGCGGCGGCGATGATCCCCGGCGTGGTGGACGCCAACGAGAAATGCAGCGCGTCGAGCGCATCTTTCCGGACAGCTGACGTGCGATGACGCAGCAGCCCTTCCAGAGCGTCCCATTCCCGCTGCTGCAAATAGAACTTCGCCAATAAGGAGCCCAGCGCATCGAACGCGGCTTTCTGGATAGCCGACGTCCGGTGGCACAGCAGCCCGTCGAGGGCAGCCCGTTCGCGGCGCTGGAAATAGATCACTGCCAGCGTCGCCGCGGCTGCCGCCGGCTTCGATGATGCGAGCGCGCTGACGAGCTCGGCGTCACGCTCGGCGGCGGTCATATCCTTCAGCCACCGCGCCGCCGTTTGCGCTGTGTAGGCGACAAGATAGCGGTACGCCGTGTAATCCTTGAGCCGATGGATCTCCATGTCACCCGGCATGAAATGGTGCGGATCGTTACCGTCATCGTAATAGTAGAAGGTGTGGCAAAGAGGGCAGCGCAGAAGCGACACACAGGCCTCGAGCCTATCGATCGCTGGCGGCAGGCGCTCTCCCCGCATTGGATTCGCCGTACCTTGCGAGGGCACGTCGCGACAGATTTCGCAGCTCTTCCAAACCGGTTTCAGCATTTCCATCCCCTCGCAGGTGAGCCGGTATCCCATACCAAGCCGCATCGAGCGGGGCGTCACGGTTGGATTCTCGGGTTGCCGTTCGCTACTTCCCGCTCATCGCAAATGAGCAATTATGCTCGGCGACCAATTATCGCAGGTAACTTAGCCAGCTTACCGCCGACCAACTCGACCGACGGATCGCCAACGGCGTCGATTCCGGCGCGAGCAATCGCCGGCCTCTCATCGACATAGGTATACTCGACCGTGTTGTAGTCGCCGTACAGCATGCGCAAATATGCCTCGGACTGGTTCGGGCAGGCAAGAGCGCCACCAAGAAAATCGAGCGTCGAGGTTGGCAGGATGATTTCCCGGGGCACGCCGAAACCGGCGACCTGGACTTCGACCTT
>CAZVDW010000182.1:0-3435 GCA_964625645.1 uncultured Rhodospirillaceae bacterium | reverse complement strand
TCGGGATCGCCACTGAGGTTGTCAAACGGCAGCACGGCGATCGACGGCCCCGTGGGCATCGCCAGGATGGGATCGGACACCGCCTGGTCCTCGGCGACCGGCTCCGGCTCGCCGGATGGCGTCCCGAAGGTTTGCCAGAGGACGGCGGCGAGGATCACCACCGAGGCCGCGACCGCCGCGTGCCAGGGCAGGAAGCGGGCTCGTGGCTTGGCCGGCGCGGGCATCGCCTCCCCCGCCGCCACCACGCGATAGGCGCGCACGGGCCGGGCGATGTTCTTGACCTCGTGCTCGCCGATATCGACGAAGCCGACATCGACCTTGCCTTCGACATCGTCGTGCACGCGGGCGGAGATGTTGATGCTGCCGGGCTCGGCCAGGCCTTCCAGGCGCGCGGCGACGTTGACGCCGTCGCCGTAGAGCGTGCCGTCGGCCTCCTCGATGACATCGCCGGTATTGACGCCGATGCGGAACAGCATGCGGCGCTCTGCGGCGACCGGCGCGTTTATCTCGGCGAGCTTTTCCTGCACCTCGACGGCGCACTGCACCGCCTCGACATCGCTGCGGAACTCCGCCAGCACGCTGTCGCCGGCGGTATCGACAAGCCGCCCGCCATGGGCCTCGATACGCTCGCGGAAGACCTCGCGCGCTTGCTTCAGCGCCGCCACCGTCGCCCGGTCGTCCTCGGCCATCAGCCGCGAATAGCCCGCCGCATCGGCCGCCACTATCGCCGCCAGCTTCCTCTGGCCTTCGTCATTCGTCATGGTGTGCGGCCCCGTACCCCCGTGACGTCTCTCTCCACCGCAACCGCCAGTTTGCCACGGCGGCCCCGCCGGCGCGAGTCAATCCGTCCGCCATGTGTACGGAGTGATCGCCGCCTAGTGGTAGGCGCGCGCCTCGTCGAACATGGCGATGATGTTTTTCGGCGGCACGTCGCTTTGCAGGTTGTGCACGCTGTTGAGCACGTAGCCGCCATCCTTGCCGAGGCAATCGATGATATGGCGGACATCGGCGCGCACCTCGTCCGGGGTGCCGAAGGGCAGCGCCTTCTGGGTGCTGATGCCGCCCCAGAAGGCGAGGCGGTCGCCATAGGCTTCCTTGAGGCCGGCCGGCTCCATGCCCTTGGCCGTGACCTGCACGGGGTTGAGCGCATCGACGCCGATCTCGATGAGGTCCTCGATCAGCGGCGCCACCGCACCGCAGCTGTGGTAGAGCACCTTCGGCTGACCGTAGCTCTTGACGGTCTCCATGATGCGGCGCTGATGGGGCTTGATCATGGCGCGGTAGATCTCGGGGTCGAACATGGTCGCCTGTTGCGAGGCGAGATCGTCGCCCATGAAGACGATGTCGATATTGTCGCCCACCGCCTCCAGGGCATTGCTTGCCACCCTCACATACCAGTCGGTGATGATGCCGTAGAGGCGCTCGAGGAAGGCCCGGTTCTTGTAGAGGTCGGTCAGCGACTCGGCAAAGCCGCGTACGAACTGGGCGTTATGGACGATGCCGACGGGCATATTGAGAATGATCGCGTGATCGCTGTTCCGCCGCAGCGCCGCCGCGCGCTCGGCCAGGCCGCGGGTATAGCCGGGGTTGTCCGGATCGGGCCAGTCATAGTCGTCGAGCAGGGCAATATCGGGTTTCTTGAGGCCGAAGAAGGGGCCGTCGACATAGAGATAGGGGCCTTCGCCCGACTTGCGCCAGGTCACGCCCCATTCGTCGAAATAGGTGTCCTCGTCGATGACCTTCTGCTCGCCCTCGTATTGGCCGAGGGCGAGATAGCGGGTGTCGACGTCGAAGCGGTCCTGGACCTCGGGCTCGACCACGGCCAGGCGGCGCACCGGCGAGACATTGGCGGCCTTGGACGTGGTGGCGATGCCGAGCTCCTGCTTCAGCTTCTCATAGGCCGAGTACCAGATCGTCGAGACGAAAGTGCCGCCGAAATCGATCGGCACGCGGTCGGTCGGCTCGTGGTTGAGGGCGGCAAGCACGCGCTCCCTGTGGCTGAATTCGGTCATGGCTGGCGCCTTCATGCTTGATGGGTTTCGAGGAACTCCCGATAGCCGCCATAGCCGGTCGTGCGCGCCTCGAAGGCGAGCCCGAGCCTCGCGGCGGCGGCTTCGGCCCTGGCGCGCAATTCCGGCGTCTCCTTCTGGGTCAGATAGACCAGCTTGCGGTATTTGCCGAAATAGATATCGCGCAGCTTCGGATGGCGATCGAGAGCCAGGCCCTTGACGATAAGCCGCTCGAAATGCCGCGCCAGGAAGTCGGTCAGGAAGAAGCTGCCGGGCTCGTTTGCCATCAACTCGGCATAGGCCTCGGGGCCGGCGAAGACCTCGTAGCAATGGCTGCCGCCAATGCGCGGCACGTCTTCTTCCGCCAGCACCTCGTCGAGCAACCCACCGGTGCCGCAATCGGCGAACAACACCAGAATCTGCTCGAAATCCTCGCGCCCGGCCTGGATCAGCTTGCGCACGCCGTCGGGAATGCGCTCGGGCGTATTGTGGATATGCGCCGGCAGGCATTTCACCTGCATGCTGTCCCAGCCATTGTCGCGCACCAGGGCGACGACCTCCTTGGCCAGGGCGCCGCAGGTGATCAGCAGGGTGCGCGGCGGCGCCGTCATGTCAGGCCGGCACCAGATAGCGGTGCGCCAGTCCCGTGTCGTACATGGCGACGATATTCTCCGGCGGCACTTCGGGCTGGATGTTGTGCACCGCGTTGAGCACGTAGCCGCCGCCCTTGCCCAGGACATCGATGACGTGGCGCGTCTCGGCGGCCACTTCCTCGGCCGTGCCCTGGGGCAGGGTCTGCTGCGTGTTGATGCCGCCCCAGAAGGCCATGCGCTCGCCGAACTCGGCCTTGAGGCGCTCGGGCTCCATGTTCTTCGCCGCCACCTGCACCGGGTTGAGGATATCGACGCCGATATCGATCAGGTGCTCGATGAACAGATAAGCGGAGCCGCAACAATGGAACAGCGACTTGGCGCCGGTCAGGCCCTTGAGGGTCTGGATGATGCGCTCGTGGCGCGGCTTGATCATGCGGCCATAGGTCGCGTCGGGGTCGAACATGCAGCCGTTCTGGGTGCCGAGATCCTCGCCGAAGAAGATCACGTCGACATTCTCCGGCCCCGCCTCGCGGATCATCTTTTCCGAGGCCTTGATATTGTAGTCGGCCAGGCGATCCATCAGATAGCAGGCGGCCTCCGGCGCCTTGAACAGGTCCATCAGGAAGGCTTCCATGCCGCGCAGGCCGTAGGCGCGATGGATCACCTGGTCAGGCACGTTGAAGACCAGGCAATAGTCGCCCTGCGCCTTGTAGGCCGCGACGCGCTCCCTGATGCCCTCGCTCATGGCCGGGTCTTCCGGGTCCGGCCATTCCATGGCGTCGATGCGGTCGATGGTCAGCTTGCCGCCAACGAGCGGGCCGTCCTTGTAGAGG
>CAZVDW010000181.1:0-11597 GCA_964625645.1 uncultured Rhodospirillaceae bacterium | reverse complement strand
TGCGCTGACAGCACCGCATCGGCCGGGATGGTTCCCATCAACGGTCCGACATCGCGCGCCGGAACCGACACGGACAAGGCATCGGATACGCGCTCGGTGAAAGAATCATGCCCGTGCACGGTGAGGTCATAAATCAGCCGCTTGGTGGCCCATATTACGCGCTCCACGGCCGCAATTTGTTCGTCGTCGGCGTTTCGCAGGTCCATTAGGTCGAGTCCGGTCAGAATGAACAGGTCCTCGGCATGCTGAGGGTCGCTTGCCAGCAAAAGGCTCATGAAGGGCGTCAATTTGCCGTCCGCGAAGCGTGGCCATTCGCCGACCGATACGCCGCGTTCATATAGCGTTTGCACATCGAACCCGGGCAGGCCGAGCATGGCATAGCCCTTGTCGCCGGCCCGGCCTTCGCCTTGGATTTGCGACAGGTGGCAGGCCGAGCAACTTTGGTCGAAGGGCTTGACCAGCATCGCGCGGCCGCTCGAATCCGGCTCGTGGCATCCCGTGCAGGATGTCGGCGCCGAGATCTCCGGGTTCTTCTTGAAGTGCTTGCCGATATGCGAGGCATGATGAAACGCGATACGCGGCCGCCGGCGATAGGGGTAGCCCTCGAACTTCGGATGCCCGTCCGCGAAGCTCGGGAACTGATCGGCATGGCAAGCCTGGCAGCGCTGGTTGGACATGGCCGTCAAGTCGAAATGGCGGCCATTGTGTTCCTGGTGGCAGCGGCTGCAGGCAAGTGGCTGATCGGCCACGGGCGGCGGACCGGCCAGCTTGGCCATGCGCAATAGCAAGGGCGGATCGCCGCCGTTGTCGGGCGTCTCGTTCTGAGTCAAAGACTCTGCGGGCAGGCTATGGGCCAGAAGCGCTCCTTCGCCAAGCCGGTGACATTCCAGACAACGCTTGCTATCGCCAAGGCCCGATTCGGGTTGGAACGCGCCGACCAGCCACTCGACCGGTCCGTGCGTGTCCATGCCATGGCAACCGCCGCAGTCTGTCACGTCGCCGTGCTGAAAGGTGAGGTCGCCGGACAGCACGAAGCTGGCGCCGAATTCGCCACTTGCGCCGAGCAGCAATACGCCGATCGACAAAGCCAGCACCCAGCGCACGGTCCACCGCCGCCGGGCAGCCAGGCTGCGTGTCGGCTGACATTTGGTGATCGTGCGGCAGCAACTGCCATCGGGGCCGGGTCCCTCTTCGCAGGTGCCACCGTGCTGGGGCGCCCGGCCGCAGCGATAGCGTTGATCGGCGGCATCGAAACGGGGCGAGCATTCGGCGACCGTTCGGCATTGGCCGCGGCCATCCGGACCCAGCGAGCACGCCGCGCCGTCGGCCGCATGCCCGCAGACCCATTCCTGATTGGGACGTTCATAGGGGCTGTCGCGGAACGCAAAGCTCTGCAGGCGCCTCAGCATCCGCGCTCTCGATCAGGCGAAGGCATATACCACCACCACATGCAGCAGGACAAAGACCAGCAAGCCGTAGGTCAGCGGAACGTGTACGAACTGCCACCACTTCAACAGGGACTGCAGAGCATATTGGTAATCGAGATCGTCCTTGAGCTCGGTCAGCTCGGACAGCTCTCGCAGAATCGCTTTCTCGTTATCGTCGAGATAGCGCTCCAGGTCTCGCATCTCTCTCAACAGAGTGTGGCGCCCCCTATCAATCTCCATGTTGTGTTCCCAGAAATTGCGTGGGGCATCGAAGAACGGGCGAAGCCGATCCGCGAAATAATCGGCTATGGTCGAGGAGCCGGTCTCTTCAGCCGCTCGCAAAGCCAGAGCCTGGGCCCGTTCCAATAGCTGGCGGCGAAATTGGGGTATGCGCTCATACAGAATCTGCTCGCCGCGCCGGGACAGCCGCGAGGGCAGGATGCGCGCGATCGACAGGCCGGTAATGCCGCTAATCGCAACGGACAGGTAAAGTGCGGCAAGCAAGATTTCGAGCGGTGCCTCGGGAATGACCAGGCCGGCATGGAGCAGATAGAGCAGGACGGTGAGAAACCCCGTATAGATGTGGAACTGCAGCCAGGTCGATGACGAACCGAGCGGCAGGAAGGGCAGGCCCCGTCTGGCGTTCAACAAGACCAAGGCCAGCGACAGGATCAGCAACGCCCAGCCAGAGACGAAATCCTCATGTATCAGCGCCGCGCCCTGTGCGTAATGGATGAGCATCAGCGCAAGCGCGATAACCACGGTCACCGCGAGACTGCGCCGCAAGCGGCGTGTGAGGGCGACTACCGGTTGGTCCATTGCGCCAACTGATCGAGATCGCGAATGTTGATACGTGCCATGGCATCGTTCGGACAGGCTCTCTGACAGGAAGGCCCGCCGAGCTGATCGGCACAGAGGTCGCACTTGGTGGCCTTCTCTAGGGGAATATTGGTCTCGCTATCGACGATGAGAGCGCCGCTGTCGTCGCGTATATCGACGAGCCGAATGTTGTGATACGGGCAGGAATCGGCGCAGGTGCCGCAGCCGATACAGGTCTCGTCGTTGATCATCACCTGGCCGGCTTCGACATTGCGATGGATGGCGCCGGTCGGACAGCCGATCATGCACAAGGGGTCCACGCAGTGCATGCAGGCATTGGCGATCATGAATCGCCCATACTGCGCGCCGTGGCGCACGAAGCGCGGATTGTTGTCGTGCGTTGCGGCGCAGGCGCGCACACATTCATCGCAGCGGGTGCAGCGGTCGATATCGATAACCATCGTCGCCGTTCCGTTGATGAAACGGTTGTCAACGAGGAATTCCAGCATGCCGGACTCGATCTTGAGCTTGCCGTTGTCATTCTGCCAGGCGGAGCGCGTATCGCCCCGCACGGTTAGGGGCTGCGGCATCTGGCTCTCCGACAGGCTGGGCAGCACATGTGCCTCCACGACATGGGCGGGAACGCGAAGCACGTCCACGCTGCCGGTCGCGCGCAGGGTGTGCTGATAGGTGACGCTGGCGCCGTTCTGCCAATTGTGTACGATTTCGCTGAGACCGAAGATGTCGCCGGGCCCCAGATAGCTGACCGTGCGGTGGCCATGGTCGACACGCTCGCTGACCCGGGCGAATCCCGAGCGCACCAAGACCAGCCCGTCGGCCACCTGGTTCTCGCTGACAATGATGGGCTCGTCCTCCAGGCGTTCGCTGGCCTCCTTTCCTGCCAGGGCCTTGTAGGAACTGTGCCAGTCGAACTCGCCGTAGCTCGCGAATTCAGCCGAAGCCGTGACTTCCTGCAGGCTTTCGGCATCCGTGTCCTTGAACAGGGGGGCATCGCGGAACTGCGCCTCAAGGCTACGCGCGCGGTATAATGCATCCACCTTTTCGCGGAACTGATTGTCGCGCCGGCGTATATCGCGCAAGCCCTGCCAGCGAATTTCGAGCAATTCGGAATTCGTCTCCGCATAGATCGTGGCGGTGCGCGGGCTGCGCGAGACCGCGGCGATTTCGCCGAACATTTCGCCAGGCCCGATGCGGACCGTTTTGTGCTCGCGCGTCACTGCGCCGACGTCGCGCAGCGCAACGCGCACCTCGTCGCCGGTGGTGCGCCGCACGCGCACTTGTTGTTCGCCTTCCTGGTAGCCACGCGCGTCACGGCGCTCGCTGGTTTCGGCATTGCTCCAGAGTTGGGAGATTGCCTGCCACGCGCCGCGGCGCCGCGTCTCACGCCGGCCCAGCGCCTCGGCTGGCAGCCGCGGCGTCAAAATCACGCCCACCGATCCGGAAACCACGACAAAAGCGGAATTGCCGTAGTCACCCTCGCGCACCACGATGTCGCCGCGACGATATTGGCGCATCCGGGTATCGTTGCGAATAATGCCTTCGATAGGCGCGGTGGCCGGGAACTTGGTGGCGTCGATCTCGTTCAGTGGCGACATGGCGCGCACACGCGCCACATCCGCCTCGCCCATCTCGTCGCTGAACGGATTGCTCCAGCGTTCCGGCCGTCGCAGACGTGCCCCCGCTTCAGCCATATCGTTTCAGTCCTATTGCGACGGCGTGCCTTTATAGCGGTCGCTGCCCGGTATCAAGGGGTCGAGCGCGTCAAGACCACTGCCGTCGTTATTGGCGACGAACGCACGCGCTTGTTCGGCCACGTTATCGGCCGCCGCGGTCAATTCCTCGCCATTGTCGAGTTTAAGCTTGATGGAACCGACGATTGTCAGAATCGCATCGATCTCAGGCGTCGATACCGCATCGGATATCTGCTTGATACGTTTCGCGGCGGCCTTGGCTCGCCCGGCCATGGCGACAGCGAAATCCGCCCGTTGCGTCGCGATAGCCACGCCGCGCAAGGCATGCTCAAGATCCAAAGCCTGGCCCAGCACGAGAAGCACACGTTTCTCTTCGACGCTCGCTTCCCGGTTCTCACGGCCGGCGGAGTCCCATACATTGTGGCGAACCTCGCCCTGCGACCAGGAAACAAGCTCGAACTTGCTGCCTGGAGTATGCCCGCCGACATTGACGAGACGTTCCTTTGGCACGGTGTGGCAGCTATAGCAATTATTGGCCCACTCATAGCGATCTCCCGGCATGATCATGCCGGCGGCACGATCTGCGGCAAGCCGCTGTTCGCGATGCTCCGCGGTCTCGCTGTCGGCTGTCACGTCCTTGCCGCCGTAATCGCTGTGCGGATTGTTCCAGTCCCGTGCCGGGGCGTGGCAGGATTCGCAGGTGATGCCGGCGACCGCCTCGGGCTTGCCATCGTCGCCCAGCATGGAAGTGAAATGGCAATCCACGCAAAGGCTCTCCGCCTTGATACGGCGAATACCCAAGCGGTCCGCGATCTCGCGCGCCTTGTCTTCCCGCGGCAGGGTCTGGAAGGTTTCGTAGTGATGGGTCTTGCGCCAGATATCGACCTCCGCCTTATGGCACTCGCCACACTCGTCGGGGCCGATGACCTTGGCGGGGTCCGGCGCGGCGGTGGCGCTCAAGGCGGTCAGCGCCATTGCCGTTGCCGCCAGCCATGCCAGCGTTATGAACCGTACGTCCTGCCAACTCTTCATGCCTGCTTTCTCCCTCGATAGCACATCCGGCCTTCGGCCAATGTTACGGCCGCAGCCTTATGGCTTTTATTGTCTCCGGCGTTGCCGTCGGGAGAGGATAGCATAGCCGTCTCACGCATCCAGCGACAGCGGCGACTTGGGCACGCTTATGCAGGTCAGGCAGGTGCCGCTCTCGGTTGCCGCGCCGGGTTGGCCGAGATAGGTGACCTCGCCCGATCGCACCGCGGTGACGCAGGTGCCGCAATTGCCGGCACGGCAGCCGTAGTCGATCGCGATATCGTTCTTTTCGGCAAGGTCGAGGATGGTTCCGACGGCAGGCGTCCAGGTGAGGCTCTTGCCCGAACGCTCGAAAGTTACCTGGATCCGGCTTGTGGCGGTGTCCTCATCGGCTGCTGAGGCCACATTTTGGACGCTGGCGGCGCCAAAAGCCTCGTAATGGATATTCTCCTCCGGAACGCCCCATTCGCGTAAGCCGGCAAACACGTCCCGCATCATCGGCGACGGGCCGCAGATGTAGAAGTCGAAATTGCTCGACGGCAGAACTTTCCGCAGCAAGGCAAGGTCCAGGCGTTGCGCGAAATCGAAGTCCTCGTCAGCAACTTCGTCTTCGCCGGGGTTGCTATGGAGCCGCACCAGATGAAGGTTGGGATTGTCTTCCGCCAAATCCCTCAAATGGGCAGCCATGGCCTCCTCGCCGCTATCGCGCACGCCATAGAAGAACCAGGTTTCCCGCGCCCGTCCCGTGGCGGTGACGGCGTTGAGCATGCTCAGCAGGGGCGTCAGCCCGATGCCGCCGGCAAGCAGGACCACCGGCCGGTCGCTGTTCTCGTCAATGGTGAACTGGCCCGCCGGCGCCATGACATCGAGCAAATCCCCGCTGGTGATAGCGTCATGGAGGTATGACGAGGCCAGTCCCGGGGCCGCGTCGGGCTGATCGGGCGGACTGCCGATGCGCTTTACGGTGATGCGATAATGGTCGTCGTCAGGCGCATCGGATAGCGAGTAGCAACGGATAAGTGGCTTGTTCCGGTCGGGCAGTTGCAGCCGGAATGTGAGGTACTGGCCGGGGCGATAGGGCGGCAGCGGCTTGCGATTGTGAGGCACGAGATAGAACGAGGCGATGTCGGTCGCCTCGTCGACTTTGCGTTCGACCTCGAATTTGCGATAGCCGGTCCAGGAGCGCTCCGCCGTATCGCGGGCGGCGACCTTCTGGGCCATCGCCACCTCTACCTTTTCTCGCAACAGGTCGACAGCCAGGCGGCGGCCCTCCTGGGCGAAGCCGTAGCGGCGCAAGGCGTCCATCAGCGCCAGGCCGGCTCGTATCAGAACCAGAACCACGAGCACCCCGCCGGCGGCTTGGGCGACGGTGATCATGGGCGCATCCGTGTGACGCCGGCGTGTCTGTCAGGACGGTTGGTCAAAATCGGACAACGATCTCCGAGCGGGCGCCATAGCCGCCACCTTCGCTCTCCACATAGGTGCCGTAGAGATCGAGTTGCCAGAACGCCTGGTTATGGATTTGGATCTGGTAGCGGCCGGCGAGCCCTAGCGCGTTTCGCCCTTGGCCGCCGATATCCTTGCGGCCGCCGCCCTCGAGCACGAACTGCTCACGATTGTTGGCAAGCAGAAACCATTGCCGGCCAACCGAGAAGCCGATCACGTCGTTGGCCCGCGCGCTGAGCGGGCCGCTGAGGTGGCCAAGCTGCGGCGAGGCGAACAGGATACCCGCGCGGGTCAAGGGACCGCCCACGGTCGGGTCGCGCGCCGCCTGGGTGAACTCTCCGAACGCCGCGAAGCCGGTGAAATAGAGAATGTCATCGGTGCTTTGCGGCGTCGTCGAGAAATCGGCGAAGAACAGCAGGCCGTCGCTGACCGCGCTGGTGTCGCGCTTTTCAAGGGATTGCGACGCCAAAAGGCGGACCGAGCTGGTCCACAAGCCGAAGCGCTGCACCGAGCTGGCACCGAGGTAGAGGCCGTCGCCGCCGGTATCGTCCGAATCGACGAAAATCAGGTCCAGGGCGACCGTGTTGTGGAGCATGTCGGCCTGGGTGAACAGCCCGAACAGCTTTGCATTCTGGTCCTCGATGGTGTCGGCGCGGCTGATCTCGTTCCAGCCAAAGAAGCCGGTAATCCGCAAATTTCCCGCACCGGGCGCGGTCAGCGAATTGCGCACGATACCGATGCCGTCGACGACGTCATTAAGCAGAATGTCCTGTTGGAAGGACAGTGCCTGGCGGCCCACGGCAAAGCCGAAATCGAGGCCCAGCTCGTCGCTGGGGTCGAGATTTGGAAAGATCTCCGCGAACTCTCCTTCCGCAAAAAGGCGCGTCAGATTGGCGCCGAAACGGCTATAGCCGCCGCGCGTCTCGTCGGGCTCGAAGGCATAGCCCGAGAAGCGCCTGCCGCGCCTGAGCGGATTGACGCCGACCACCAGCCGCTCGGTGCCGCTGAGCTGCAGGTTGGCGAACAAATCGAGGGTGTTGGCCCACTCGCTGAGGCGCTTGCCTTCGTTCTGCTTCTGGGTTTGCAGCACCGTGCGGCCCTGGCCGAAAATCCACATGGACGGCTGCCAGACGGCGCCCGTGGGAAGCTCGAAGCCCTCCGACAGGTTGCCCGGCGTCAGAAACGGATCGCCGAATATGAAAATGGGCTTGGCGAAAGGCGCCAGCTCGTGCGCCTCGTCGAGATATTCGACTTCCTCGTCGGGAAGCCCACGGCCATAAATGCTGACCGCGGCATCCGCCGAGAACGCCGTTGCCGAGATCAGGCCGGCCAAGGCCAAGCCAGGCCACTGCCGACATGTCGGCCAGGTGTTTTGGTGTGTCATGGTTTTTCCCCTACCCCGAAGCCGCTCATTCGATCTCGAATTCCACGATCTTGGTCCACAGCGATTCGTGGCCGGCAACGATGCCATCGCCAATTTGCCGTGGTGTCATGTTGAAGTCGAAACCGACATCCTGGATGGCATGGATCAGATTGATCGGCACCATGCCCGCCATCATCTCCACTTCGACGCGATAGGGGCCATATACCAGGAGCTCCTCGCCGGGCACCGTATATGTCGTGGTGCGGCTGCCAAGCGGCTCGATGCCGCGCCGATGTATGCGCGCGCCAAGCGGTGAGCCGCCAAGAATGGTCGAGGTGTTGGCGGGCCGGATGAAGGGCATCACGTCCCGCGAATAATTGACGCCCAGCACCTGTTCGCGCTCGCCGCCGCGATTGTTGCGGATGATGAAGAACGATTGCAGGCTGAACAATTGCTCGTCGAGGTCGACGTCCTCACTGAGCACGAGCTGAGAGTGCGAATCCCGCAAGTCGCCATTGCGGTCGAGATCGCCCGAGACGAAAACGTCGACATCGTCGCTGTCATAGACCGTAACCCGCAGCCACACCGGGCGCTCGGCGATGAAGCCCGTCGGCACGTTGTGGCCGAAGGTGGCGTTGCGCACCTCGACCTCGATCTCGATGCCGTCGCGATCCGCCTGGTGGACGGTCACTTCGCCGATCTGGTAGCCGTTGCGCAGGACCTCGCGCCGCTTCTGGCGCGCCCACTCCAAGAGCTCGAGTTGGTCTTCGATGATGCCGCGGGCGTCGTAGCGGTCGTCGATCGAAGCCCAGCGCGACGGGAAAGCCTGATCCGCCGCCACGTTGTCCTCGAACGCGTCCGTGCCCCAGCCCGCCTCGTAGTCGAACTCCAGCCACTCCTGCAATGTCGCGAGCCGTGCGGCCTCGACATTATGCGGGAAGATTCCCGGATGGACGATGGAATGGTCAGGACCTGAAAATGTATGATTGCTCAGGCGCCGTGGCTCGGTCGGAACGCCGCCCACTTGCGCCGCGGAACCATGCTCGTAACCCGAGGGCAGGCCCTGCTCGTTGCCCATGTGGCAATCCTGGCAGGTCGCGATCATGCCGTCGTCGGGGTCACGCGCGGCGGGCGAGCTTTTATACTCGCTGAAGGCCTCCTCCAGGCGGAAGCCGCCGGGCAGGGTCACGTCGTGGCAGACCGCGCAAAAACCCGGCTCGGTCAGCTGGAAGAAGCGCTTGGCCTCGGTATGTATCTGGCGGCCGCGCTCCTCGGCGTCGGTGACGACGCGATAGACATCGCGGTTGTCGAGCACGCGCTTGAGCTCGTCATTTCCCGAGGGACCATAGACCGGGTCGAGGATCGGCCCTTCGTTGATGGCCACCCGGCCGCTGATCTTGCCGTAGCTCTTGTCGACGCGATGGCAGACCACGCAGGTGATACCCTCGCGCGAGGTCGGGTGGCGCTCCAGATTGTTCATCGGGATCGGCTCGCCCATGTTCATGCCGACCGGATTGTGGCAGCGAATACAGAAATCGCCCGCCGTGCCGCTGGTGCGCGCGAAGGCGAAGCGCTGCATGGCGTTGAACACCGGGCTGAGCTGTGCGTAGGCGTGCTGCGACACCGACCACTCGCGATATTGCTTGGGATGGCAGGCCTTGCACGTCGTCGCCGTCGGATAGCGGCTCTCGGCGAATAAGGCTTCGTGAGCCAGTGCCGAATCCGACACGGCGGCGGGCGCTGCGCCCTCCGCTTCGGCCCCTGTTTCCTCTTCCGGCGCGCCGAACGGCTCGTCATCACTCAGCAGGTCGTCATCGCCAAGCAGGTCGTTGCCGCCGAGAAGGTCATCCTCTTCCAGCAAGCCTTCATCCTGGGCGAAGCTGTCGCTCGCCGGAATCGAAAGCGCCAGGGCAAGGGCCATCCCTACCACGACGAGGTTAGGACAAATGGTTGTACCCATGTTTTTACACGTCCCCATAATGCATACCGCTCGCGTTCACCGCGAACGATGCCATCCACTACTGTCTTCCCCCATCGTCACTAGCGCATGTGCATCCACCACATGCCAGCGACCGGGAATCATACTATCCGACCGACCGCGAACCAAGCTTCGTGATGACGCGCTTTTTACCGAATTGCCTTCAGGGCTGGTCGTTGCCGGCCTCTCGCGCTACGCTCATTGGGCGAGAGGTTGATAAATAATGGAGGTCATCATGTCCAAGTGGCAGTGTGGACTTGTTTCGGCGGCGATGTCGGGCGCCATCTTGATAGCGGCTGGCTCGGCTGCGGTCGCCGAGACCGAATTCATCGTGCGAATCTACAATGCCGGCACCGAGAACGGCATGACCTTGGAGGATGGCAGCACGCAGACGCCGCTGTTGTCCTGGGGGGCTTTCGCGGTTCATAAGGCGCCGAATGCCTTGTTCACGCCAGGCCAGCCGGCGGGCGACACGGGCCTTGAGCAACTGGCCGAGGACGGCGCCGTCAACGATATGGTCGACTGGCTCGCCAGCCGCAGCGACCTGGTCGATTCCGGCGCCATCAAGGCGCGTCCGGTAAACGGCCAGCCGGCGATCTATCCGGGCGGCTTGTTCCGTGCCAAGTTCAAGGCCAATCCCGGCGATCGCTTCTCCTTTGCGGTAATGCTGGAGCAGTCGAACGACGGCTTCTATGCGCCCGGCGCGGAGGGAATCGCGCTGTTCGACGACAGCGGCAACCCCGTCTCGGGAGACGTTACCGATCAGATCCTGTTTTGGGATTCTGGGACCGAGGTTAATCAGGCTCCGGGCCTGGGCCCCGATACCGGTGTCAAGGAACAGGCCTTTGACCAGGGCGAGACCGAGAACGGCGTGGTGCATCTGATGGATGACGGATTCGCCTACCCGGCGATCCGCAACATCATCAAGGTTTCCATCAAGCCGCGGGGATAGCCTCGAGAATTTCCGCCGCGCGCTGCGCATCGGCAGTGTCGCGGCCCTCGGTCAGGCGGTCGTAGACGGGAGCCAGGCGTTCTTGCGCCCCGTCGATGTCGCCTGCCTCGCGGCGCATTTCGGCCAGCTCGATGGTAGCGCGCAGCTCCCAGGACAGCGCGCCCTGGCCGCTGGCGATGGCGACTGCGCGCTCGAAGGCCTTGGTTGCGGCGGCAGCGTCGCCTTTCTTGCGCAGGGCCGAGCCGAGCAGGCGGTGCAGTTCCGCTTCGTGGGCTCCGCCGCCACGCGAACCGATTTCCGCCAGGCCTTCCTCGACCGTCGAGATCGCCTCATCGACCCGGCCCAGTTCCAGGGCGGCCTCGCCGAGGGCAATGCGGTAGAACAGCGACGGTCCCGCGTTCCATATCTTCTCGCCGACAGCGAGTGCGCGCTCGAGCCGGGCGATGCCTTCGCTCGTGTGCCCAAGCTTTATGCTGGCGAGACCGTAGAAGATACCGGACTGGGCCTGCCAGCTCGGAAAGCCATGCTTCTCCGACAATTCGAGCGCGGCGGCAGACGCCTGTTCGGCGGCCTCCCAATCGCGCATGGAAGACAGCACCGATGCTGCCACAGATCGGGCAAAGCCGTCTGAAAAGGCGTGGTTGACCGCAGTGGCTCTCTCTTGTGCTGCAGCCAGGGCGCGGCGCGCGCTGTCTGCCTGGCCGAGGATATAGCGGTTGCGCGCCAGCATGGACGAGGCGACCACTCCCGGATCCTGAGCACGCAACCACAACGCCTGATCGGGCGAGGCAACGTCGAGCTTGGCGATCGCGCGTTCGTAAAAACCGGCAGCTTGCGCCAGCTTGCCGCGGTCGCTGAGATTGCCGCCGGT
>CAZVDW010000180.1:0-1645 GCA_964625645.1 uncultured Rhodospirillaceae bacterium | reverse complement strand
AGCTGTCGGACACCGTCAGCACGGCGATGTTGACGGGGATGAAGGCGCGTTTTTCGTTGGGGTTGATTTTGGACATGTTCTCTCTCTCTAGCGAGCGGCCAGCCTCATATGTCAATCCTGCGCCGCCGTGTGCACCAACTTGTCGAGAGAGAGATAGTACGGCCACAGGCCCGAGGCCATCTGGTCGAGCGAGGGCGAGTCCTGTCCCAGGCGTTCACGGTAGATCCAGAAGTTGGCCAGCACGCGTTTGACGAAGCTGCGGGTCTCGCGGGATGGCAGGCTTTCGATGAACAGCAGCGCATCTTCTTTCTGCTTCATGCGCCGCGACCATTTGCGCAGGTTGCCGGGACCGCCGTTGTAGGCCGCCGCCACCATCACCAGGTTGCGCTCGACGCCTTCGGTGGCCATCAGGTGCCTGAGGTACATCTGGCCCAACTCGAGATTGAAGTCGGGGGTAAAGAGCTTGCGCCGGTTGCGGTGCCGCAGGCTGCGATCGCGGGCCACGAAGCTGGCCGTGCGGGGCATCAATTGCATCAGGCCACGGGCCCCGCGGAAACTCTTGGCGCGGGTGTTGAAGGCCGATTCCTGGCGTACGAAGGCGTAGACCAGCGCTCGGTCGACGGAAAAACCTTCGCTGGGTTTCCAGGCCGGCAGGGGATAGAGGGCGCTGTCGATGTGCGGGCCGCCACCGCCGAGGATGGCGCGGGCCAGTTTCAGCTCTGCGGCCGGCGTGCCCAAGCGATGGGCCAGCGCCAACAGGGCGTGTTGGAGTTCGGGGTCACGGCGGGTGTTGACCCGGCGCAACTCGCGCTCGGCCAGATAGGTCTGGCCGACCTGGGCCAGGGCCACGGCACGCTGGGCCGGCGCCGCCTCGAGCAAGCGGCGCAGCTCTTTCTCGGCCAACACTGGAGGATGCCAGGCGAAGCCCGACGGGCTGCCCAGCAGACGCACCGCCAATTGGCCATAGAAGGTGTGTGGCAGGCCAGCGCCGATGGCCAATAGGGGATTGACGCGTTCTGGCCGGCGCGCCTTGAGGTTGGCCCGGGCGGCCCAAAAGGCACCGGCGGCCTTCAGCCGCTCTTTGGCCTTCGAACGGGCCAGGTGGCCGAAATGATCGCCTGCCTCGGCTGGGCGACCCAGGCGCCAGGCGCTGAGGCCGGCATACCAGTCGGCCTCGACGACGTGACGCCGCGAACGCTGGGCGGCGGCAGAGGCCAATTCGTAGGCCCGCCGGGGATTGCCGCGTTGAAAATAGCCCCGGGCGATGGCGGCCCGCACCTGATCGTATTCGACGTCGTCGAAGAATTTCTTCAGCTCACGCGTCTCGAGGTGCTTGGCGGCGGCATCTGCCTGGCCGCGCCGCATATGGCGGCGAATATGGCTCTTCAGGCGCCGCACCTTGGCGCGCCGGGCGCGGCTGCGCCGGTTGGGCGAAACATAGGCCTTCTCGGGCGCTTCGGCCTCGCCGATGCCCGAGACATCGCGCCCGACGGGTCGCCTTGGCGCCTTGGCGGCGCGGGGCTTGCGGCGCAGCGCCAGGCGATAGACGCGGCGCGCCGAAGGATGGTCGGCATAGTGCTTCATCCAGCGCGCCAACTCGTTGTAGCGCGAGCGGTACTTTGTCGGGTGCATATATCGCTGAAAG
>CAZVDW010000179.1:0-4201 GCA_964625645.1 uncultured Rhodospirillaceae bacterium | reverse complement strand
GCGGTGGCGGCGGTCGAGGGCGGCGACCGTGCCGTGCTGTTCGGCTCGGGCAAGGCGGCCTTGGTGGCGGCGCTGACCGCCTACGTCAAAAGCGGCGACCATCTGCTCATGGTGGACACGGCCTATGGGCCGACGCGCGCTTTCTGCGACGGCTTTCTTGCCCGCTTCGGTGTCGAGACCAGCTATTACGATCCCCTGATCGGCAACCGCATCGCCGCGCTGATCAGGCCCGAGACCAAGCTGGTGTTTGTCGAATCGCCGGGCTCCGAGACCTTCGAGGTGCAGGACCTGCCCGCCATCGCCGAGGCCGCCCACGCCAAGGGCTGCGTCGTGATGTGCGACAATACCTGGGCGAGCCCGCTCTATTGCGATCCCTTCGCGCTGGGTGCCGATATCTCGATCCAGGCGGCGACGAAATATATCAGCGGCCATTCCGACGCCATGCTCGGCGTCATCACCACCACCGCCGCGCAGCATCGCAGCGTTCGTGCCGCGGCTTTCGACCTCGGCGCAGCGGCCGGCCCGGACGATGTCTATCTCGCCCAGCGCGGCATGCGCACCCTGAGCGTGCGTCTGCAGCGCCATATGGCAACGGGTCTGGCCCTGGCGAGCTGGCTGCAAGCGCGGCCCGAGGTCGCGCGGGTCATGCATCCGGCCCTGCCCGGCGATCCCGGACACGCGCTCTGGCAACGCGACTTCAGCGGCGCCAGCGGCCTTTTCGGGCTGGTCCTGAAGCCGGCGCCCAAGGCCGCGCTGGCGGCCATGCTCGACGGCATGGAACTGTTCGCCATGGGCTATTCCTGGGGCGGCTACGAAAGCCTGATCATTCCCACCAAGCCGGCCGGCCACCGCAGCGCCACGGCCTGGCGCGATGACGGGCCGGCCTTGCGCATCCATGCCGGGCTCGAGGACGCGGGCGATCTCATCGCCGATCTCGCCGCCGGCCTGGCGCGGCTCGAGGCGGCGCGCTAAGGGCTCTTGCGTCCGGCGGCCGGGTCTGTTCCCCTATTGGGCATGACACGAAAACGCAAGATTGGGCATAGGTCGGCGGGGGCCGGCTGATGGCGCTCGCGGCGCTGGCATTGGGCTGGCCGGAAGCGGCCAACGCGCCGGGCGTCGGCCTGACGCGCTGGCAGGTCGGCTGCGCCGCCACGGCGACCGCGTTTACCGGCGACGGCGAGCATGCCGCCTTCGGCTTCGTCGACGGCAGCGTGCGCCTGGTCGTGCTCAACCGCTACGACTCGCGGCGCATGATCGGCGAGGCCATCCACGACGGCGCGGTGCGCGCGCTGGCCGCGGGCGACGGCGGCGAGGTCGTCAGTCTCGGCGCCGATGGCCGCGCGGTGATGATCGACGGCGGCGGCTTCGCGGCCGAGCTTTACGAGCCCCGCGCCGCAGGCCAGGGCGCGCTGGCGCTCGACGCCGCCGCCGGCCGCTTTGCCGTGGCGACGCCCGCCGCTGCCTGGCTGCTCGATGCCGCCGGCCGCGAGATCGCGCATTTGGCAACGCCGTCGCTCAACACCCTGGCGCTGTCACCGGATGCACAAACCATTGCCGCCGGCTGTGCCGACTCGGTGCTGCTCTGGCGGCCCCGTAGCGACACGCCGCCGCAGCGCCTGGCATGCAGCCCCGTGCGCGACCTCGCCTGGGCGCAGGACGGCCGCCGCCTCGCCGCCGGCACGGATGCCGCCACCACCAGCTGCTGGCGCCTCGACGGCGAAGGCTGCGCCGAGCAGGCGACCCTGCTCGGTCGCGCCGCTCGCCTGGCCTGGAGCAGCGCCGGCAACTGCCTCGTCGGCGACGGCGAGCGCGGCCTGCTGCGCTGGCGGCCCGAGGGCGAGCCGGGCAAGCTCGGCTGGCACGCCCCGGCCCAGCTCGCCGCCATGAGCGGGCGCCAGGTCGGCGCGCTGGCCTGCCACCCTCGCCACGCCCTGGTCGCGGCGGCCTATGACGACGGCTGCGTGCTCCTCGCCGAGCTCGAGGATGGCGCCGAGCGCCTGGTCCGCCATGCCGCCGGCACCGCCACATTGGCGCTCGCCTGGTCGCCCGACGGCAGCAGGCTGGCGGCGGCCGGCGAGAAGGACGTCGCGATATTCGATTTTCGCGACTTGGAGGGAGAGCAATCATGAGGCGCCTCATCGCAGCTCTGCTACTGCTCGTTGCCGGCGCCGCGGCGGCCGGCGCCGAGGACCTGGTCTTCCCCCGCGGCGAGCTCTGGATCGAAAGCGCCGGGACGCGCCACCATTTCGAGATCGAGCTGGCCGAAAGCTCGCGCCAGATGGCGCGCGGGCTGATGTTCCGCAGCGAGCTTGCCGACAATGCCGGCATGCTCTTCGACTTCGGCCGCACGGGCCCCATCGCCATGTGGATGAAGAACACGCTGATCCCGCTCGACATGCTGTTCGTCGACGCCCGCGGCAGCATCACGCACATCGCGCGCTGGACCACGCCGCTGTCGCTCGAGACCATCAGCAGCCACGGGCCGGCGCGCGCGGTCATCGAGATCAAGGGCGGCAGGGCGGCGCAACTCGGCATCGCCCCGGGCGACACCGTCATCCACCCGACCTTCGTCCCGTAAGCCATGGGCGGGCAGCGCAAGCTTCGCCTGCGCCTTCTTTTCGGCCCGGAGATAGCGGTCGGACCGGGCAAGGTCGCGCTGCTCAAGGCCATCGGCGAGACCGGCTCGATCTCGGCGGCGGCGCGCCGGCTCGGCATGTCCTACCGCCGCGCCTGGCTCTTGTGCGACACCATGAACCGCTGCTTCCGCTCCGCCGTCGTCGAAGCCAACCCCGGCGGCCGCGGCGGCGGCGGCGCGCAGGTAACGGCACTCGGCGAGGAGGTGCTGGCGCGCTACGACACCATGGAACGCACCGCCATCGACAGCGTCAGCGACCAGATCAGCGACTTTTCCGCGCTGCTGGCGGATGATCTGCCGGACGAGGACGGCGACGATGAACGGTAGGGTCAGGTCTTTTTACGATCGACGGGGTCTCTGGCCGGTAGGTCCGCTATACTACCAGCTTCGGGAGTGTTGGTCAGACGGGCAGGTTGGCGGGGTTTAGCCAAAGTCCGACATTCGAGCATCCGCGTTCGGCACGCTTTCTACAGCGATATCTTCGACTATTCCAATAGTACGTCCGGTCATTCAGGCATCCTCAGCGCTCTTGCGCGATCGCGGGGGCGCTTGATCCCAAAATTCAAAGCCGAAGTTGTTCGGGTTGGGCAGCGGTTCTGCTACTACCAGGCCTGCGCAGAGGGGCGCATCACCCTATTGCCGGAGGATCTTCGATGGATTCCAGGCCCGCTTTGCGCACACCCTCGACACAGTGATCAGCAAACGATCTAATGGCGATGTGCAGGAATTGCCGTACTCCAGCGACGGAAAAGCGCGGCTCCAAATCGAGAAGCTTGTCGAGCGCCCTGCGCGCTTCCTCGTTGTGGTTCATATGGCCAAGAGCTACCGCCAAAGCAAAGAAGGCCCAGTAGCCTGAGGTCGGATGTCGCGTTGACCGACGTGCCCAAGTCACTGCCTCCGTGTTGTTTCCGGCATAGCTGTGAGCAAGCGCTATTTGCATTTCCCACATCCACAAATATGGATCATGGGGACTAAGCCTCACTGCCTTGTTGATAGCGGCAACCGATTCCTCGGCACGGCCCTGGCAAATGAACGCCTGGCCAAGACCAAAGTGCGCAAGGGCAAAACTCGGATTAAGATCGATCGCGGATTCTAACTCCGATATTCCCTCCTCCAAGTCAGCTGAGAAAACGTACGCACGACCGAGTGTGGTATGGGCAAGTGCATCCCTATCGTCCAATGCAGTGGCCGCCTTCGAGCAACGAATCGCCTCTTGAAGGGCTTCAGCGTCATCTTCTGAGAATCTTAGTGTAGCACTCAGAAGGTGCGAATAACCGAGTCCGGAATGGGCTGGCCCAAAGTCACTATCCAATTCAATAGCCCGCTGAAACATGTGTTTGGCGTCTTCGATCTCATCCTTATCAAATTGCCACAAATGCCCAAAACCACGCTGTGTGCTTTCCCATGCGTCGAGGTTCTGTGGGGGGCTACTACGGGATCGCTCTCGCTCGAAGGCATTCAGCTCCGGCTCTATCGCGCCGGCGATCGTCTCAGAGATTTCATCTTGTAGATCGAAAAAATCTGAAAGCTCGCGATCATAGCGCTCGGCCCAGATGTGATTGCCGG
>CAZVDW010000178.1:0-10336 GCA_964625645.1 uncultured Rhodospirillaceae bacterium | reverse complement strand
GGGCAGAAACCCTCGGCGCAGGAATAGTCCTTGTTGCAGGCGGACTGGTCGATGCGCCGCTTGCGCCCGAAGGCGGTGTCGTGGGGCAGGACGGACATGCAGTTGGACTTGGCGTTGCAGTCGCCGCAGCCCTCGCAGACGCGGCTATTGATGAACACCCGCCGCGAGGGATCCGCCATGCGCCCGCGCTTGCGCCGGCGCCGCTTCTCCGCCGCGCAGGTCTGGTCGTAGATCAGCACGCTGACGCCGCCGATCTCGCGCAAGTCGCGCTGCACTTTGTCCAGGGAGCGGCGGTGCTCGATGCGTGTGCCGGCGGGAAACTCGGTACCGATGGGGTATTTGTCCGGCTCGTCGCTGACCAGGACGATGCGGCTCACGCCTTCCGCCGCCACTTGTCTTGCGATCCCGGCGGGGGTCAGCGGGCCGTCCACGGGCTGGCCGCCCGTCATGGCGACCGCGTCGTTGAATAGGATCTTGAAGGTGATGTTGACCCCGGCCGCGACACAGGCGCGGATGGCCAGGTGGCCGGAATGGTAATAGGTGCCGTCGCCGAGGTTCTGGAAGACGTGGTCGGTCTCGACGAAAGGCGCCTGGCCGACCCAGGTCAGGCCTTCGCCGCCCATATGGCAATGGCTGATGACGCCACGCTCCATGTAGGTCGACATGTAGTGGCAGCCGACGCCGCCATGGGCGCGGCTGCCGTCCGGCACCCGGGTCGAGGTGTTGTGCGGGCAGCCCGAGCAGAAATAGGGCCGCCGCGTCAGCGACAGGCGCTCGCGGCGCGCCGTGGCCTCGGCGCGGGCGTCGAGAAAGGCGAGCCGCGCGGCGATGCGCTCGCTGGTATGGAAAGGAGCGATGCGCCGCGCCAGGGCGCGGGTCACGTCTTCCGGCGTGTATTCGGGAAAGGCGGGGAGCAGCGGCGCGCCGGTCTCGTCGTCGCGCCCGACCACGCGCGGGCGCTCACCATCCGGGAGCGCATAGAGCGCGTCCTTGAGCTGGCTCTCGACAAGGCGGTGCTTTTCCTCGACCACCAGCACTTCCTCGAGCCCGGCGGCAAAATCGCGCAAGGCCCGCGCATCGGCCGGATAGGGCATGTCGAGCTTGAGCACGCTGATGCCGAGGTCCGCCGCCTCGTCGTCGCCGAGGCCGAGCTCGAACAGCGCCTGGCGCAGATCGGTCCAGGCCTTGCCCGTGGCGACGATGCCATAGCGGGGACGATCGCTTTCGAGCCTCACGCGGTTGAGGCCGTTGGCGCGGGCAAAGGCCAGCGCCGCATGGAGCTTGTGTGCGCGCTGGCGCGGCTCCTGGTTGAGCCAGCTATCGGGAATGCGCAGGTTGAGGCCGTCCGGCGGCAGGGCGTGGTCGCCCGGCAGCACGATCGCCGGGCGCGCCGCGTCGGCATCGACCACCGCCGCGGCATCGACGGTGTCGGGAATCAGCTTGCAGCCGACCCAGCCGCCCGAATAGCGCGACATGGCCCAGCCCAGCAGCGCGTGATCGATGATCTCCTGCACGTCGGCGGGATAGAGCACGGGCATGAGCATGTCGGCGAACAGGGTCTCGTGCGCCGCGGCGACGTCAGTTGACGACAGCGGATGGTCGTCGCCAACCACCGCCAGCACGCCGCCATGGGCGGCGCTGCCGGCGAGATGGGCGTGGCGGATGGCATCGACACTGCGGTCCAAGCCCGGTCCCTTGCCATACCACATGGCGAAAACGCCGTCGCAGGTGGCGTCGCCGAAAGCGCCGACCTGCTGGGTGCCCCAGATCGCGGTGGCCGCCAGGTCCTCGTTGATGGCGGGCCAGAAACGGATGCGGTCGCCGGGCAGCAGAGTGTTGGCGGCCCACAGCTCCTTGTCGAGATTGTGCATGGGCGAGCCGCGATAGCCGGAAATGAAGCCTTCCGTGTTCAGCCCGGCCGCAAGGTCGCGGCGGCGCTGCAACATGGCCGCGCGCACCAGCGCCTGACTGCCGCTGATCGATATGCGGCCTTCCAGGCGTCGATATTTGTCGTCGAGCGAAACCGCCACGGCACAACCTTCATGGAAAGAAGAGCCCAGTATAAGCCATCCCGCAGGCACCCGGTACGCACTTGACACAAATCAAGACCGCACCGGCGGTCCTGGCTCACCATGACTCGTACATTGAGGAATTGGTGCATGTTCCCTCGTCGCCTGCTGCGCATCGGCGCCGTGTTCGCGTTTGTCTCCGTATTGCTGGCCGCCGGCTGGCTCGGGCTTGACCGCCTGCTGCCGCGCGCCGCCCCCGCCGTGGGTCAGGTGATAAGCTTTCCCGTCGCCTTCGAGCTGTCGGATGAGTCGGGGCGCACGGTGGCCGCAACGGACACCGCCGGGCGCCTCTCACTGGTCACTTTCGGCTACACCAATTGTCCCGACGTTTGCCCGACCCTGCTCGCCCGCCTGACGGCGATTCTCGATACGCTCGGCGACGATGCTGCGCGTCTGCGCCCGGTCTTTGTCACCTTGGACCCGGTACGCGACAGCGCGGAAGAGCTTGCAGCCTATGTGGCGGCCTTCGATTCGCGCATCGTCGGCGCCGGCGGCAATCAGGCGCAAACCGACGCGGCCGCGCAGGCCTTCCGCATCCAGTACCGCCGCGAAGGCGAGGGCGAGGAGGCGATGATCTATCACACCGCGGCGCTGTTCCTTGTCGATGCAGAGGGAAATCTCGCCGGCTATTTCCGTCACGAAGACCCGCTCGACGATGTCGCCGCCGCAATCCGGCGCGCGCTTGCGGGTTGAGGGGGAAAGACCATGGAAATTCTCGCCTTCACGGTCGTCGCCATCGTGCTTTACCTGGGCGCGGATGCCCTTTTGCGCCTGATCGAGCAGCGCCTCAACCGGCGCCTTGAACAACGCAGTCTGGCCTTCTTCGCGATCCTGCTGCCTTCGGCATTGCTGAGCTTCGCGGCGATCCAGGCTTGGCTCGGAGGACCACCACCGTCTTGATTTCGGTCAAGGATTTAAAACGCGATACGGGCGGAGATTGTCGCGATATGCGCCCGTGTCACATCTCTAGGAGGGTATGGCGATGACGGATCCGAACGGCGGCAACGGGGGAACGGGCTCGACTGAGACCGGGCCCGTGCCAGTCATGCAACAAGTGCTCGACAATCCATTCCTGCTTCTTTTCATCGGCATCACTGTGCCCACGGTCTTCTACATAATTTGGGGGATCATGGAAGTGGCGCAAATCCCAATCGCGCAATAGGGGGAGACGACTATGGCTATCCTGCCTCCGCAAAACCGGTTGTGGTGGAACGAGCCACTCGACCGCGTCGAAATTTTGTGGATCGCCATCGCCTTTCTGTGGGGCGTGGTGATGTTCGCCACCATGATCTGGTGGCACATCTACGGCCAGCAGAACCTGACCAACGAGACCTATCGCGTGATACCGGAGGACTTCGGTGAGCGCACCGAGGCGATGGTCGACAGATACACCGTGCGCGAGGAGGGTGAGACAGGTATCCCCGTCGTCCATCCACCGCCCGGCAGCGAGGTCTATCTGCGAGCCAGTCTGTGGGAATGGTATCCCATTCTCGAGCTCGAGAAGGGCCAGACCTATCGCGTTCACATGTCGTCAATGGATTGGCAGCACGGCTTCTCGCTGCAACCGACGAACATCAATCTGCAGATTCATCCCAAGTACGAGATGGTGATCACCCTGACGCCTAACGAGACCGGCGAGTTCGGTATCATATGCAATGAATATTGCGGCATCGGGCACCACGAGATGCTGGGCAAACTGTACGTCGTAGAATAGGGGGCTGCCATGACCGCCGAAACAATGGAAGGCGCCGTGCCGCAGCGGGAAGCGAAATACCGCACCTGTCTCGACACCGGGCTGAAAGTCTTTGCGTCCACCGAGACGCTAATCAAGTGGAATGCCGTCACCGCGGTGCTGTTCCTCGCCGTAGGCGGGCTGTTCGGCATCGCCATAGCGCTGACCCGCTGGCCTGCGGTGCATATTCTGCCAGCCGAATGGTTCTATCTGGTGCTCACCGCCCACGGCGCGGCGGTGCTGCTGTTCTGGATTCTCTTCTTCGAGATGGCGATCCTCTATTTCGCCTCCTCGGTTCTGCTCAACTGTCGACTGGCGACACCACGCTTCGCCTGGCTCGGCTACATCTTGATGGTGGTCGGCTCGCTGATGGCCACGGTCGCGGTGCTGCAGGGCGAATCGAGCGTCATGTTCACCTCCTACGTGCCCATGCAGGCGGCGCCGCATTTCTATCTCGGGCTGATCCTGTTCGCGGTCGGTGCCTTGCTCTGCTGCTTCGTCTTCCTCGGCACCCTGGTGGTGGCCAAGAACGAGCGCACCTATGAGGGCTCGATACCGCTGGTCACGTTCGGTGCGCTGACGGCTGCCATCATTGCCATCTTCACCATCGCCTCGGGCGCCATCATCCTGGTTCCCACGCTGCTCTGGTCGTTGGGCATCATCGGCGAGATCGATACCATCACCTACAAGCTGGTGTGGTGGGCGATGGGACATTCGTCGCAGCAGATCAACGTCTCGGCCCATGTCGCGGTGTGGTACGCCATCGCCGCCATGGTGCTGGGCGCCAAGCCGCTGTCGGAGAAGGTCAGCCGCTCGGCCTTCCTGCTCTACATCCTGTTCCTGCAGCTCGCGAGTGCGCATCACCTGTTGGTCGAACCCGGCCTCAGCGCGCCCTGGCGGGTGTTCAACACCAGCTACGCCATCTACCTGGCGGTGCTCGGCAGCATGATCCACGGCATGAGCATTCCCGGCGCCATTGAGGCGGCACAACGCAACAACGGCTTCACGCAGGGGGTCTTCGGTTGGCTGCGGCGGGCGCCGTGGAGCAACCCGGCCTTCGCCGGCATGGCGCTGTCGCTGGTGCTGTTCGGCTTCCTCGGCGGCATCTCCGGTGTCGTCATGGGTACCGAGCAGATCAACCTGCTGCTGCACAACACCCTCTACGTGCCGGGGCATTTCCACGGCACCGTGGTGGCCGGTACCACGCTTGCCTTCATGGCCATCACCTATCTGGTGGTGCCCTTGATCTTCCGGCGTGATCTGGTCCTGCCCAAGGTCGCCCAGTGGCAACCTTATGTGTTCGCAGCCGGCACCGCGGGCATCTCGCTCTTCATGATGGGCGCAGGCACGCTCGGGGTCTCGCGGCGGCATTGGGACATCAATTTCGGTGATGCCGTGCTGACCTTCGACTACCCGGCCATGGCGCACCTGATGATGGGCCTCAACGGCATCTCGGCATTGGTCGCCGGGCTTGGCGGGGTCATGTTCGTGGTGGTCGTCGTAGGCTCGATCCTCTACGGCCCGCGGCGTGACGCGGCGAGGGTCAAGGCCAATCCGATCATTCACCCGAATGTCGGCGCGGTCTCCTCCTACGGCAGTGAGCACACCCTCAAGGTACCCGGCACGATCGTGCTGGTGGCGGTCTTCTTCACCGCCTTCGTGCTCTACTACTTCATCAACTGGAAGTTCCTGTCGGAAGTCTGGCCGCTCAGCTAGCGGCAGAAATACCGGGCGGATGCAGGTGCATCCGCCCGGCACTACCCCCCCCTTTTTCCTCGCCGGAAATATGTCATGCGAACCTTGGTTGGACAGGTCTGGTCGGTCTTCAAGCTCCGCATTTCCTTCGCCATCATGCTGTGCGCGTTGGCCGGCATGGCGGTGACGGCGGGTGAAGGCCCGACGACAAGCCAAACCCTTGTGCTGGCCCTCGCCGTTCTGCTTTCGGCCGCCGCCGCCGGCGCTTTCAACCACTATGTCGAGCGCGACCTCGACGCGCTCATGCCGCGCACCCGCAGCCGGCCCTTCGTGACCGGCGAGTTCCGCGTCGGCCCGGTCTGGCTGGTGTCGATCCTGGCGCTGCTGGCGCTGGCCGTCAGCGCGGCGGCCTGGGCGACCAATCTGTGGGCGGCCGTGCATGTCTTTCTCGGCGCCTTCTTCTACGGCGTCGTCTATACCGTCTGGCTGAAGCGCCGGACCTGGCTCAACATCGTCTTCGGCGGGCTTGCCGGCAGCTTCGCGGTGCTCGCCGGCGCCGCCGCGGTCGATCCGTCGCTGGGCGCCGTGCCGATCATCCTCGCCGTGGTGCTGTTTCTCTGGACACCGCCGCATTTCTGGAGCCTGGCGATGGTGCTGGGCGACGAATATCGCGCCGCCGGCGTGCCCATGTTGCCGGTGGTCAAAGGCGACCGCGTCGCCGCCTGGGCGATCCTCGGCCACACCGTGCCTTTGGTGGCGCTGTCGCTGCTGCCGTTCTGGCTCGGCCTGGGTTGGATCTATCTGATCGGTGCCGCGGGCGGCGGCGCCTGGTTCGTCGAGCGTTCCGTGCGCCTGGTGCAAAGCCCCGGCAAGGCCGCGGCACGGGCCAACTTCCTCGCCTCCCTCGGCCAGCTCAGCCTGCTGCTGATCGCCGCCATCGCCGACCGCGCCCTATTGGGCTAAGCTCCGCGCATGCGTGACGCTTTCATCCTCGCCGTGGCCGCGGCCCTGGCTTCGTCGGCGGTCCTTGCGGCGCCGTCGCCGCTCGATCCGGAGGCCGCGATCGCCCATAGCCAGGAGGCGATCGGCAGCGAGCTCGGCGACCTTGCCTTCCGCAACGCCGACGGCGAGGCAGTGTCGTTGGCAGAGTTCCGTGGCGCGCCCTTGGTGGTCAACATGGTCTTCACGGCCTGCGCCGAATCCTGCCCGATCATCGTGCAGACCCTCTACAGCGCCGTGGACGTGGCCCAGGAATCCCTCGGCTCGGACAGCTTCGCCGTGATCACCGTGGGCTTCGACAGCGCTGCTGACACGCCGGCACGCATGCATGCCTTTGCCAGCGCGCAAGGCGTCGATCTGCCCAATTGGCATTTTCTCTCAGGCGATGCGGAGAGCGTGCGGCGCCTCGCCGACACCCTGGGCTTTCTCTATCTGCCCTCGCCGCGGGGCTTCGACCATCTCGCCCAAACCAGTGTCATCGACGCCACGGGGCGCGTCTATCGCCAGGTCTACGGTGCCGAATTCACAGCCCCGGCGCTTGTCGAGCCCTTGATGGCCCTGGTCTATGGCGATCTCGAGGGCAGCGTTGTCGAGCAGATCATCGATCGGGTACGCTTGTTTTGTACGTTCTACGATCCGGCCAGCGGGCGTTACCGCTTCGATTATTCGATCTTCATCGGCGCCACCATCGGCGGGGTCAGCCTGCTTGGCTTCGCCTTTGTCTTGGCGCGCGCCTGGCGGCGCACCACACGCACAACCAGCTAGAGCACATCAGTGATCTCACCGCGTATCGTTACCCGCTTGTGCTTCGCCAGGCTCGAGGCCCTGCTCGACCGGATCTTTCCGCCGGCCTGGAACCCGATCTATCAGCTCGGCGGGCTCGGCTTTCTCTATTACTGGGTAGTCGTGGTCAGCGGCATCTACCTCTATATCCTGTTCGACACCGGCACCACCGAGGCCTACGATTCGATCCAGTACCTGACCCTGGAGCAGTGGTACCTCGGCGGCGTCATGCGCAGCCTGCATCGCTACGGCTCCGACGGCATGGTGCTGATGATGGTGCTGCATACGTTACGCGAATGGAGCCTCGGACGCTTCAACGGCCCACGCTGGTTCACCTGGCTCACCGGCACGCCGATCGCCTGGTTCGTGATCATCTCCGGCATCAGCGGCTATTGGCTGGTCTGGGACGAGCTGGCGCAATATGTGGCGATCCGCACCTCGGAGTGGCTCGACTGGCTCGGCATCTTCGGCGAATCGATCGCGCGCAATTTTCTCACTCCGGCGGCGCTGGACGATCGCTTTTTCACCCTGCTGATCTTTATCCACATCGTGGTGCCGCTGCTGTTGCTGCTGGTGCTGTATATTCACCTGCAGCGGCTGAGCCGGCCGCAGATCAACCCCAACCGCTGGCTGGCGCTTGGCACGATGCTGATGCTGCTGGTGCTGTCTCTCCTCAAGCCCGCGACCAGCCAGGCGCCGGCGGACCTTGCCACGGTTCCGGGCTCGCTCGGCATCGACTGGTACTATCTGTTCTATCTGCCCTTGATCGAAGCCACGTCGCCAGGCGCGACCTGGGCTTTCGTCATTGTGCTCAGCCTGATGCTGATGGCCATACCCTGGCTGCCGCCGCGGGCCCGCGAGGAACCCAAGGCGACCGTCAACCTGGCCAACTGCAATGGCTGCGAGCGCTGCGAATCCGACTGCCCGTACAATGCCATTCAGATGTGGCCGCGCTCCGACGGCCTGCCCTTCGAGCGCGAGGCGCGGGTCGATCCGAAGCTTTGCGTCGGCTGCGGCATATGTGCCGGCTCCTGCCCCACCGCAACGCCGTTCCGCACGCGCTCCGGCCTGGTTCCCGGAATCGACATCGCCGATCGCAGCATCGCCGACCTGCGCGATCAGGTGAATGCGGTGGTGCTTTCGGGCGAGGGCCGGGTAATAGTGTTCGCTTGCGACCATGGCGCCATCCCGGCGGAAGACGAGGTGACCGGCACGGTCACGATCCCTTGCGCCGGTGCCTTGCCGCCATCGTTCATCGACTATGTGCTCAGCCGCAACCGCGCCGACGGGGTGATGCTGGCGGGATGCGCGGACTGCAACTGCCATCACCGCACGGGCATCGTCTGGACCGAGGCGCGCATCGCGCGGACCCGCGACCCGCACCTGCGCGCACGCGTATCCCGCGACCGCCTGGCGACCGTTTGGGCGGACGCCGACGCCAAGGCCCGCGCCGATCGGGCGGTCAAGGCGTTTCGCGAGCGGCTCACGGCACTGCCGAAGCCGAAGCCGAAGCCGAAGCCGCAAAGAGCGCTGAAAGAAGCTGTGGAAGGCGAGCCCAATGCCTAGTCCGCTTAGCCTTGCCGGTCAGGTCGTGATCTACGCCTTGGTGGCGCTCGCCCTCGGCGTGCTCTCCGACTCCCCGCGTTGGCAGGCCCATCCGGAGGAGAAGGCGGAGATTGTCCTGAGCTTCAGCCATGGCGGCGCCCGCATGGGCTGCCGCACGCTCAGCGAAGCGGAGCTCGCGGACCTCGCCCCCAATATGCGCCCCAAGAACAAGCAGGTTTGTCCGCGCGAGCGGACTCCCGTGACGGTGTTGCTTACGCTCGATGGCAAGACCATAGTCGACGCCGTTCTACCGCCATCCGGGCTGACAGGCGACAGTCCCTCGCGCATCTACCAGCGGCTGCCAGTTGCCGCGGGGGCATACGAGTTGCGGGCGCGACTGCGCGACTCGGGCCGTACGGAAGGCTATGATTACGACTTGTCTCGGTCTATTCGCTTGAAACCGCGCCAGCGCCTGGCGATCGATTTTCGCCAGGATGTCGGCGGTTTCGTCATTGCCAATCCTTGAGGGTCTGTGCCGTGCCACTGGTCGAATGGAAAGCGGAATTCTCTCTCGGCATCCCCTCGGTGGATTACGAGCACGAGGCGCTGATTGCCTTGCTCAACGAGTTGCATGAAGGCCTCGACGAAGGGTATGGCCGGGAAACCATGAGTGCCTTCCTGGGCGAGGTCAACGCTCGTATCAGCGCCCATTTTGCCCTCGAAGAACGCATCATGCGCAAGGCGGGTTACGAGAATCTCGACGCCCACAAGGCCGACCATGAGGTGCTGCTCGAGCAGATTCGCGATCTCATGGATGCCTATGACGAGGGCGGGTTCGAAGACCTCAACGAACGGCTTTCGACAGCGCTACAATCGTGGTTCACGACGCATTTCCGCGGCTATGACGGCCAGTTGCATGAAAGCCTGGGCGATTCCTATCCCGGTGCCGAGGAAGTTTGATCGCCAGCCTGCGTGCGGCGTTTCTCGTCCCTTTTTTCCCGACGTTTGCGCCGCTCGATAAGCGGCGGACAGACATTGTCGTCGAAATAGAGCGTCTGGCAGCGCAGGCAGTGAATGCATTCGTTGGGGTTGATCCGGCCATCGGGATGTATCGATTCCACCGGGCAGACCTGGGCGCAGCGCTGGCACGGCGCGCCGCACTGCCAACGCCGCTTGAGCCATTCGAACATGCGCATGCGCGCGGGAATCGCAAGCGCCGCGCCCAAAGGGCAGAGGTAACGGCAGAAGACGCGATTGACGAACAGGCCAAGCAACAACAGGGCAAGGGCGAAGAGCACATATGGCCAGGCACGGGCGAAAGTCAGCACAATCACGGTCTTGAAAGGCTCGACCTCGGCGCCCGTAAGGGCAAGCGCAGGAAATTGCAGGTAGAGGCCGAACAGGGCAAGAAAGATAATGTACTTGAATGGCCAAAGCCGTTCATGGACGGCGAAGGGAACGGCAATTTGCGGCAAGCGCGCCAGGCGACCGATGCGGTTCGAGAGCTCCTGCA
>CAZVDW010000177.1:0-2167 GCA_964625645.1 uncultured Rhodospirillaceae bacterium | reverse complement strand
AACGCCGAGCCGCAAGGTTATTCGCCGCTTGCCCGAACGCAGCTTGAAGCGCTGGGCACGGTGCGCGACGGCCCCTTCGATCGCGGCGGGCTGGAGGGCGCCGTGGCCGATTGCGAGGTGCTGATCACGCGCCTCGGCCATTGCATCGACGCCGCGCTGCTGGCCGGCGCGCCACGGCTCAAGGCCGTGGTCAGCGCCACCACGGGGCTCGATCATATCGACGTGGACGCGGCGGTGGCGCACGGCATTGCCGTCTTGAGCCTGCGCGGCGAGAGGGGCTTTCTCGACCAGGTCACGGCGACGGCGGAGCTGACCTGGGGCCTGCTGCTGGCCCTGACGCGGCGCATTCCGGCAGCCTCGCGCGCCGCCGCCGCGGGCGCCTGGGACCGCGACGCCTTTCGCGGCCACGATGTCGCCGGCAAGCGCCTCGGCATCGTCGGGCTCGGGCGGCTGGGGCGCATCGTCGCCGGCTACGGCCGCGCCTTCCGCATGAGCGTGGCGGCCCACGATCCGCAGACCGATGCCTGGCCCGAGAGCGTCGCCCGGGCGGAGAGCCTGCAAGCACTGCTGGCGCAAAGCGACGTGCTCAGCCTGCATTTGCCGCTGTCGCGCGAGACCACGGGCCTGATCGATGCCAAGGCGCTCTCGGCGCTGCCGGACGGCGCCATTCTGCTCAACACCTCGCGCGGGGCGATCGTCGACGAAGGCGCGCTGCTGGCGGCGCTGATGAGCGGCCGCCTGGCCGGCGCGGCGCTCGATGTTCTAAGCGACGAGACCGCCGTCGCCGCCTCGCCGCTGATCGCCTTCGCCAAACAGCACGAGCGCCTTCTCATCACCCCCCATATCGGCGGCGCCAGCCACGAAGCGATGGCGCGGACCGAGATATTCATGGCCGAAAAGCTCGCCCGGCACTTAGGGTCGGACGCGTGAGCAAAGTCCGCAAGGTCTGCGTCGTCATCACGGCGCGCCCGAGCTACGCCCGCATCAAGACCGTGCTCAGCGCCATCGAAGCACAGGAGGGCCTGGAGCTGCAGCTCATCGTCGCCGCCTCGGCGCTGCTCGACCGCTACGGCAAGGTCGTCGAGGTCATCCGCGCCGACGGTTTTGCGCCCGACGCCACGGTCTATGCCCTGGTCGAGGGCGAGAACCTGGTCACCAGCGCCAAGTCCACGGGCATGGCGATCATGGAGCTGGCGACGCTGTTCGACACCCTCAAGCCCGATATCGTGGTCTCGGTCGCCGACCGCTACGAGACCATCGCCACGGCCATCGCGGCGGCCTATCTCAACCGCCCGGTCTGCCACGTCCAGGGCGGCGAAGTGACCGGCTCGATCGACGAGAAGGTGCGCCACGCCGTGACCAAGCTCTCGGACATCCATTGCGTCGCCAGCGACGATGCGGCGAGGCGCGTCATCGCCATGGGCGAGGCGCCGGAGACGGTGCATGTGACGGGCTGCCCCTCGATCGACCTCGCGGCGACCATAGGGAGCGAAGAGGCGGCGGACTTCGACGTCTATGCGGCGGAAGGCGGCCAGGGCGTCGGCCACGCCTTCGATCCCGGCGCCGGCTACATGGTCGTCATGCAACACCCGGTCACCACCAACCACGAGGCCGCGGCGGCACAGCTGCGCACGACGTTGGAAGTGGTCGACGCCTCCGGCCATCCGACATTCTGGTTCTGGCCCAATGTGGATGCGGGCTCGGACGCCTCGTCGAAGATGATGCGCGTCTATCGCGAGCAAAACGATCCGCAGAGCATCTATTTCCTCAAGAACCTGTCGCCGGAGAATTTCCTGCGCCTGCTGCGCGGCGCGCGCTGCATCGTCGGCAATTCCTCGGTGGGAATCCGCGAAAGCGCCTATCTCGGCCTGCCGACGGTCAATATCGGCGAGCGCCAGCGCCGCCGCCTGCGCGGCCCCAACGTGGTCGACGTGGACTACGACAGCGGCACGCTGGCCGAGGCGATAGCAAAGCAGTGGCAGGCCGGCCGCTATCCCGGCAGCGATATCTACGGTGACGGCCAGGCGGGTCCGAGAATCGCGCAGCTGCTGGCCGAGACGGCGCTGCGCATCGACAAGGTCATCTCCTATTGAGTGACCTCGTGCTCGGCTTGATCCCGGCGCGCGTCGGCTCCAAAGGCGTTGTGCTCAAGAACATCCTACCCCTG
>CAZVDW010000176.1:0-2207 GCA_964625645.1 uncultured Rhodospirillaceae bacterium | reverse complement strand
TGCGGCAAGGGCACCCAGGCCGAGCGCCTGCGCGACAGCCATGGCCTGGTGCATCTCTCGACCGGCGATATGCTGCGCGCGGCCGTGGCCGCGGAGACCGAGGTGGGAATGCGCGCCAAGGCGATCATGGAAGCCGGCGAGCTGGTGCCCGACGAGGTGGTGATCGGCATCATCGCCGACCGCCTCGGCGAGCCCGACATGGCAGGCGGCTTCATTCTCGACGGCTTCCCGCGCACCGTCGCCCAGGCCGCGGCGCTGGACGAGCTGCTCGAGGCGCGCAATATCGCCATTGATCGGGTGGTAGCCTTCGGCGTCGACGACGAGGCGCTGGTGGCGCGCGTCTGCGGGCGCTTCTCCTGCGCCGACTGCGGCGCCGGCTACAACGACAGCGCCAAGCCCACCAAGGTGGACGGGGTGTGCGATTCGTGTGGCGGCGGCAACTTCCTGCGCCGCAAGGACGACAATGCCGAGACGGTGCGGGAAAGGCTCGAGGCCTATCACGCCCAGACGGCACCGCTCTTGCCCTACTACGACGGCCAAGGCCTGCTGGCGACCATCGACGGCATGGCCGCCATCGACGCCGTGACGGCGGAAATCGAACAGATGCTGGCCGCTGACGGCGGGCATTGACTTGACAGCAGCTGCTCATATAATCCGCGGTTCTCAAGAGTGCGCCGTGGTCTCAGCAGCGGCGTTATTTTTTTAGGGAGATCGCTTCGTGGCGCGTATCGCCGGTGTCAACATCCCGACTAACAAGCGGGTTCAAATCGCCTTGACCTACATCTTCGGCATCGGCCGGACCAAGGCGCGCGAAATTTGTGAAAAGGCCGGCCTGCCGGATGAGCGCCGCGTCAGCGACATGACCGAGGGCGAGCTCGGCCGGGTGCGCGAGATCATCGACACCGAATACCGGGTCGAGGGCGATCTCAGGCGCGCCACGGCGATGGACATCAAGCGGCTGATGGATCTCGGCTGCTATCGCGGCATCAGGCATCGGCGCGGCTTGCCGGTGCGGGGCCAGCGCACGCACACCAATGCGCGTACCCGCAAGGGCCGCGCCCGCCCGGTCACGGGCAAGAAAAAGGCTTAACGGGCAGTATCCCCGCAAGCGAAGCTGAAAGCTTAGAGTATGGCGAAAGAGACCGGCGGGCGCGTCAAGCGCCGCGAACGCAAGAACATCATTTCGGGCGTGGCGCATGTCAGCGCGACGTTCAACAACACGCTGATCACCATCACCGATGTGCAGGGCAATACCATTGCCTGGTCGTCGGCGGGATCGCAAGGCTTCAAGGGATCGCGCAAATCGACGCCTTACGCGGCGCAGATGGCGGCGGAAGAGGCCGGCCGCAAGGCCGCCGAGCACGGCATGAAGACGCTCGAAGTCGAAGTGCGCGGGCCGGGCTCGGGCCGCGAGTCGGCATTGCGCGCGTTGCAGACGGTGGGCTTTACCATTACCGCCATCCGCGACGTGACGCCGATCCCCCACAACGGTTGTCGGCCGCCCAAGCGCCGGCGTGTCTAGGGCCTTCTGAGCCAGAGAAGGCTGGCGGCCGGGTAAGCGACACGCGCCCCGCCGCGAAAAGCAGAGCCGCCGCACGGGCCCACAGACCGCCCGTGCCGTGGCGCGACTCAATGGGCCTGATCATCATGAAACGCGTGCAACGCGTGAGGATTACGGTGTGATTCAAAAGAACTGGGAAGAACTTATCAAGCCGTCCAAGCTCGAAGTGGTGCCGGGCGGCGATCGTGGCCGCCAGGCGACGATCGTTGCCGAGCCGCTTGAGCGCGGCTTCGGGCTGACGCTCGGCAACGCGCTCAGGCGGGTATTGTTGTCGAGCCTGCGTGGCTCGGCCATCACGACTTTGCGTATCGACAACGTGCTGCACGAGTTCTCGTCGATCACCGGCGTGCAGGAGGACGTGACCGATATCGTCCTCAACATCAAGACCGTGGCGCTGCAGATGCACGGCGACGGGCCGAAGCGCGTGACGCTCGAGGCGAAGGGCCCGAAACAGGTGACGGCGGCCGATATTCAGACCGGTCACGACATCGATATCCATTCGCCGGACGTGGTCATCTGCACCCTGGACAAGGGCGCCAGCATCCACTTCGAGATGACCGTCGAGAGCGGCAAGGGCTATGTGCCGGCGAGCCAGAACCGCCCGACCGACGCGCCGATCGGCCTGATCCCGGTCGATGCGCTATAC
>CAZVDW010000175.1:0-3354 GCA_964625645.1 uncultured Rhodospirillaceae bacterium | reverse complement strand
GCGGGATGCCTGCGCTGTATTAAGACAGGGAATCGTTATTCCAGCGCATCCTCTTGCGTTAAATGAAGAATATCAATTTGATAAAACACGGCAACGGGCGCTGACGCGCTACTATCTCGATGCCGGCGCGGGCGGGCTGGCGGTGGGGGTTCATGCCACCCAATTCGCCATCCGCGAGGCCGGGCTGTACGAGCCCGTGCTGCGCCTGGCCGCCGAGACGGCGGCGGACTGGTGCGATCGCACGGTGGTGATGGTGGCCGGTGTAGCGGGCAGGACCGAGCAAGCCTGCGCCGAGGCCGAAGTCGCGCGCGCGCTCGGCTATGACGTGGCGCTGATAAGCCTCGCCGCCTTCCAGGGCGCCGGCGAAGACGAGATGGTCGCCCATTGCGCCCGCGTCGCCGATGTCATGCCGATCATGGGGTTCTACCTGCAACCGGCCGTCGGCGGCGTGCCCCTGCCCGTCTCGTTCTGGCGCCGCTTCGCCGAGATCGAGAACGCGGTGGCGATCAAGGCCGCGCCCTTCAACCGTTACCACACCATGGACGTGGTCAATGGCGTCGTGGCGGCCGGCGCCGAGGCGCGTATCGCGCTCTACACAGGCAATGACGACCATATCGTCCTCGACCTGCTGTCGCCCTTCGACGCCACGCGCGATGGCGCCACGGTGCGAATGCGCTTTCGCGGCGGCCTGCTCGGACAATGGGGGGTGTGGACGCAGCAGGCCGTGGGCCTGCTAGAGCGGGTTCACGCGGCGATCGAGAGCGGCGACGTCGCTGCGGACTTGCTCGGTCTCGACAGCAGGCTGACCGATGCCAACCGCGCCATATTCGATGTCGACAACGGCTTCCGTGGCTGCCTGGCAGGCTGTCACGAGATCCTGCGCCGCCAAGGCCTGCTGGCCGGCACCTGGTGCCTCGACCCGGCCGAGGTCTTGAGCCCGGGCCAGGCGGAGGCTATCGATAGCGCCTGCAACTCTTATCCGGAGCTCAACGACGACGCCTTCGTCGCCGCCAATCTCGACCGCTGGCTTGCCTGACAAGGAGGGAACATGACCGCCCAAATCGGCATCATCTTGTACGGCGTCACGGGGCGCATGGGGACGAACCAGCATCTGCTGCGCTCGATCCTCGCCATCCGCGAGCAAGGCGGCTTGCCGTTGGCCGACGGCAGCCGCCTGATGCCCGAGCCGATCCTGGCCGGGCGCAATGCCGGCAAGCTCGCAGCGCTGGCCAAAGCCCACGGGCTCGAGCGCTGGACGACGAATCTCGATGCCGCGCTGGCGGACGAAAGCGTCGAGATATTCTTCGATGCCGCCTCGACCCAGCTTCGGGCCGGCCTGCTGCGCAAGGCCATCGATGCCGGCAAACACGTCTATTGCGAAAAGCCCGTGGCCGACACCGTCGCCGATGCGCTTGATGTGGCACGCCACGCAGAAAACGCAGGTGTCTGCCACGGCGTGGTGCAGGACAAGCTTTGGCTGCCAGGCATCCGCAAGCTGAAGATGCTCATCGATTCGGGCTTCTTCGGCCGCATTCTCGCGATCCGCGGCGAGTTCGGCTACTGGGTGTTCGAAGGCGACCTGCAGCCCGCCCAGCGCCCGTCATGGAACTACCGCAAGGAAGATGGTGGCGGCATCGTGCTCGACATGGTGCCGCACTGGCATTACGTGCTGGAAAACCTTTTCGGCCGGGTCAACGCGGTCGATTGCCTGGCCGTCACCCATATCCCCGAGCGCCGTGACGAGGCCGGCGAGCCCTACGCCGCCACGGCCGACGACGCGGCCTTCGCCACTTTCGCCATCGAGGGCGGCATCGTCGCCCATTTCAACAGCTCCTGGGTTACGCGCGTCAACCGCGACGACCTGCTCACCATCCAGGTCGACGGCACTCACGGCTCGGCCACAGCAGGCCTGCGCCGCTGCTGGTCCCAGGCTCGGGTCAACACGCCGATGCCCGTGTGGAACCCCGACCTGCCGCCGACCATCGACTATCGCGGCGGCTGGCAGGAAGTGCCCGACACCAGCGATGCCGGCAATGCCTTCAAGGCGCAATGGGAAGCCTTCCTGCGCCATGTGAAAGACGGCACCCCCTTTCCCTGGTCGCTGCGGGCCGGCGCCCGCGGCGTGCAATTGGCGGAGCTTGCCCTGCAAAGCAGTGCCGAGAGGCGCTGGATCGACATCCCGGATCTCGAGGCCTGATCATGCCCACACTCGCCCTCCCCGCCGCCGACGGCAGCGTTGCCCCTTTCAGCCTGAGCCCGCCACGGGATTTTCCCGCGCGCGCCAACCGTCCCTTTACGCGGGTCGCGTATTCCGCCGCCCATGTGGTCGCCGATGCCCGTGCCGACAGCGATCCCTGGCTCGATCCCGCACTCGATTGGGATGCCACCCTCGCTTATCGCCAGCACCTCTGGAGCCTCGGCCTTGGCGTCGCGGAGGCGATGGACACCGCCCAGCGCGGCATGGGCCTGGACTGGAGCACAAGTCAGGAGCTGATCCGGCGCAGTCTCGAGGTCGCCAAGGACATACCCGGCGCGCGCGTGGCCAGCGGCGCCGGCACCGATCACCTGACAGCGGCGCCCGGCACCACCGTCGACCAGGTCATCGGCGCCTATGAGGAGCAGGTCGGATTCGTCGAAGGACTCGGCGGCCAGGTCATCCTGATGGCGAGCCGCGCCCTTGCCGCCTGCGCCAAGAGCCCGGACGACTACGCGCGCGTCTACGACCGCATTCTCGGCCAGGTCTCGCAGCCGGTGCTGATCCATTGGCTGGGCGAGATGTTCGACCCGGCGCTGGAAGGCTATTGGGGCCACGGCGACCACCTCGCGGCGATGGATGTCTGCCTCGATATCATCGCGGCCCATGCGGACAAAGTGGACGGCATCAAGGTCTCGCTACTGGACAAGGACAAGGAGATCGCCATGCGCCGGCGCCTGCCGGACGGCGTGCGCATGTATACGGGCGACGATTTCAATTACGCCGAACTCATCGACGGCGACACGGTGGGTTATTCCGACGCCCTGCTCGGCATTTTCGATCCCATTGCCCCGGCCGCGTCTGCCGCGCTCGATGCCCTGGCGGCGGAGGATCGCGAGACGTTCCACGACATCCTGGCGCCGACGGTGCCATTGTCGCGACATATCTTCAAGGCACCGACGCGCTTCTACAAGACGGGCGTCGTTTTCATGGCTTGGCTCAACGGCCACCAGGACCACTTCGTCATGGTCGGCGGCCAGCAAAGCGCGCGCTCACTGGTGCATCTGGCGGAGTTGCTGCGGCTCGCCGATACCGCCGGGCTGATCTGCGATCCCGACATGGCGGCGAAGCGCATGGGCCATCTGCTCGCGGTAAACGGC
>CAZVDW010000174.1:0-1698 GCA_964625645.1 uncultured Rhodospirillaceae bacterium | reverse complement strand
TCCGTCGCTGATTTCGTAGACCCGACTGAAAACCCCGAATCCCACGAGGCTTCCGATGTTCAATGTACAGAATCGCACGTCGATTTCAACCCTGGCCAACCTGCCGCTGAAGTACGGCCATCATCGAGTTGCCGCCTGGGCTCTTTTGTAGGCCCGGTTCAAATTGGCGTCATAGCGGCGCGCATCGTCATCGACATTGCATTCCAGCGGGATGCCAAACGTGTCCACCAACTCGGCGTGCGCACCACGACAGAAGCCCTGGCGCATTTGATTGCCATCTCGGCCGATCCAGTTGAATCCCGCAAAGACCTCAAGCGATTTGCCGATCTTTCGCCAGAGGATATTGAGGCGGCCGGCGGCGATCGCATGCCGCCAAATCCGCTTTATAGAGTGCCGTCCGATCACGGCATCGACGGCGGCGGTTCATGAGCCGGCACGCAAAGACCATACGCCTGATCGATGGGGCCGCCGCCATCTTGGCCGAGCACCAGCCCATGACGCTACGGCAGGTCTTCTATCAACTCGTTTCGCGACAAGTCGTCGAAAACAGCCGATCATCCTATCAGTCGCTCAGCAAGGCCCTGGTGGCGGCGCGGCGCGAAGGCTTGATCCCATGGGAATGGATCGAGGATAGGCTGCGGCAACCTCGCCCCGTCGCCATGTGGGACGATCTTGCAGACCTCGCCAAGTATGTCGTCATCTCCTACCGGCGCGATGTGTGGGCCACGCAAACTGCCTATGTTGAAGTGTGGCTTGAAAAAGACGCCCTTTCCGGGATCTTCGAGGATGCCCTCGCGCCCTTTGGCGTGACGCTCAATGTCGGCCGCGGCTATGACGGCTGGGACAGCATCCACAATGCCGCCGAGCGTTATGGGACAGGCGAAGGCGTGACCGTCATTTACTTCGGCGATTTTGATCCGTCCGGCGAGGATATGGTGCGCTCTCTCGTCGAGCGATTGGCTGATTTCGGCTGCCGGCCGGAGATGATCAAGGTTGCGCTCACCCGAGACGATATCGAGCGCTATGACCTTCCGCCTGACTTCACCAAGACGACGGATAGCCGACGCGCGGCATTCGTCGCCAAGCATGGCGATATCTCGGTAGAGCTCGACGCGCTCCCGATCGATGTGCTCAAGGCGCGTATCGTCGATGAAGTCGAAGCCCGCATGAATCTCGATGCTCTGGCCGAAGTCCAAGCTACGGAACAGACCGAGCGCAGGGCGCTAATTTCATGGAGCCAGCAACTCGACGGCGCCCGCCCATGAACGCATCCGAGCTCGCGAGCGCTCTCAATGGTAAGCGCAACGGCAAAGGCTGGCGCACGCGATGCCCAGCGCATGACGATCGCCGGCCAAGCCTCGACATAGACGAAGGCGAAGATGGCCGGGCGCTGGTCGTGTGCCGTGCCGGATGCAGCCAAGAGGCCGTCCTTGACGTACTGAAGGCGCGCGGCCTTTGGGAGAATGGCGCGAAGCAGCCGCAGCGGGCCAAGCCGAGCGCGTCGCGCCGTGCGGATCGAGACAAGTGGTCGCCGATATTACCGGTGCCGGACGGTGCGCCGTCCCCCGATTTCCGCCAGCTGTTGCGCGGCGAGCCGAGCGATACCTGGGACTATCTCGACAGCGAGGACCGCCTGCTTGGCTATGTCGCGCGTGTCGATAGGCCGGACGGCGGCAAGGACATGTTTCCCGTCACGTA
>CAZVDW010000173.1:0-11800 GCA_964625645.1 uncultured Rhodospirillaceae bacterium | reverse complement strand
TATAATTGGAATCACGCAATCATAATCCCTGTGTCGGGGGTTCAAGTCCCTCCTCCGCTACCAGTCACCCTTCAGAGCTCACATTGATCACCAGCGCTTTCCTAATGACCTCCTGACAAAACGCGTTCGTGGAGTCGTATGTCGGTTTGTCCGGATAGCCCAACAGCATGTACGGCTCGGTGGGATCCTTTCTCTCCGACAGCGCCCGCTGCATGTCCGCCATGATCGATTTGGTATTCTCGGTTATCAGCACGAGGCACGTGTCGACGATGTGATTCTTGTTGACGACGGCCTTGACGATTTCCGTGACCGCCTGCGATATGTGCTGGGCTGACTTATCGCTGATATGCGAAGTGTCGGCGACAGTATCGAACTGACCTGTCGTCGAGGCCTGGGCCTGTGCGTCGGCCATCGCCACGTCGTAGGCCTGTTCGAGTTGCTCGCGAAGCTCCGTCCGGCGCTTCAGCGTGGCTTCGGCTTCGGTGACCTCGCCGCGCGCCGTCTTGGCGTCCTCTTCGGCCTGATCGCTCTCCGCTTTCTGTGTCTTGCAGTCGTCAGGGTCAGGGGCCGGTGCCGCCGGCACGGCGCCGTTGCAGGGCGCGGCGTTGAAGGCGGCTAGCTTCGTGCTGGCGAGGGCCTCCGCATCGGTCTTCGCGGTTTTGGCGTCCTGCAGGTCCTTGGTGGCGGCGGCCTCCCGACGTTGTGCCTCTTTGAGCGAGTTCTCCGCGTCCAGGACGGCGGCGGAGGCGGCGGCGTTTGCCTGGCCGGTGAGCAGGACCTGCTTTGCCTTCACCACGCCGGTCAGCTGTTCGATGGCCAACAGGGCGACGGTGACGTCCTGGAAGCGCTCGTGCAGTTGGGCGACCATGATCGGGCCGATGTGCTTGTTATAGGCGGACTCGCAGACGCGATACATGAAGTCGCGCAGCAGCGTTATGGTTTGCGTGCGCAGGCCGATGCTGCCGGCGGATTCCGACAAGGCGGTAGCGATGCTGGCCGAGAAGCTGTTGGGGGTGGCCACGCCACCGCCGAGGGACGAGGTGAAAGCTGAGAGGGCGTCCGGGCTGGGCTCGGCACAATAGATGTTGGTGACTCCCGTAGTGCCGTCCGAAGCGGGAATGTCTCGGGTCATAATGACCCTCTGCTTCGCATCCAGATGAATTGCCTTGTTCGGCGCCGTCAGCGTTGTGCGGCCGATCGACGTCAGATCGGCACAGCCGGTCAACAGCAGCGACGCGTATGCACTCAACGCAATGATCAATCTCGGCTTGGCTTGCATGGTCCATCTCCCTACCCAGACGCGGGGTTCTATGTCCCTCGCATCGTTAATCGCGCATAACAGTCATACATAACACGATTATGATGTTGTCACTGCGCATAATACGTCTTATAGCATCACAATACATCATTTTACACCACTATAACGCTTGTTTCCAAGGTGCAAAGTCAGGTCACGGATAAGACTTGCTCCGCGATGGCAATCGGCGCTGCGGCGAGGGGGGCTCTCCGACATTGTCGCCTGCGCGGCCGCGCCCGAACCCAATACCCGGACTCAACACCACGCCCGTTCCGTGGCAGACTGCGGCTTGCGCGGAGCCGTGCGGGGGAGCGATGAGCAGCGAGGAGGGCAGGCGCAAGCTGGCGGCGATCCTGGCGGCCGACGTGGCGGGCTATTCCCGCCTCATGGCCGCGGATGATCGCGCCACCGTGGCCGCGCTCAAGCAGGCTCGCGAGGTCTTCCGCGTCGGCATCGAGGCGCGCTCGGGCCGGCTCATCGACACCGCCGGCGACAGCGTGCTGGCCGAGTTCCCGAGCGTCGTCGAGGCCGTGGAATGCGCCGTCGCGGTGCAGGAGAGGCTGGCCGAGATAAACGCGCCCTTGCCGGAAGACCGCCGCATGCTGTTCCGCATCGGCGTCAACCAGGGCGACGTTATCGAGGAGGCCGACGGCACGGTCTATGGCGGCGGCGTGAATGTGGCTGCGCGCCTCGAAGGCCTGACCGAGCCCGGCACCATCGCCGTCTCCGCGCGGGTCTACGACGACGTCGAGGACAGGCTGGATATCGGCTTTGTCGATATCGGCGAGCACGAAGTCAAGAACATCGCCAAGCCGGTGCGGGCGTATCGCGTGCTGCCGGAGAGGGCCCCGCAGCCCGTGTCGCAGAATTCGGTTCCAGTCACCGAACTCATGGTGGTGATACTAACCAATATACTCGCTAAAGTTCGGTGACTGTCACCTAACTCTGGTGCCACCACCTGCGCCAAGCGCATCAAGACCGAAGCCGGACAGCAGCACGCCCGCCGCGCCCGCAATTCGGTAATGCGTGCCCATAAATCCATATATCCCGGCGTCGAGGCCGACGTGCCGCACGCCCTACGCCGAGCGCTTGTCGCCTTTGTCGTCGCGCCGCGCCTCGGGGAAGACCCAGATGCCGAGCACCATCAGCGCGCCCAGCGCCACTGCCAGCCAGCCGATGGCGGGCGCGCCCTGGCCGCGCTCGAGCCAGAGCATGATGCCGGCGACAATGCAGACCGTCAGCGACAGCAGGGCTTTCAAATGTGGCGGCATGGCGTTCTCCCAAGCTCCTCTTTCAGCTAGTCTAGAACAATGAAAGGGCAGAGGCGATGAAACGCTATGTGGGCCAGCGCACCATCGATGGCATCCAGGTCACGGTAGACGGCGCGCCGTTGGCCGAGCGCACGGATATCGCGGCCCTGACCGGCAGCGGTTTCGAATGGACCTATGAAGGCACGGCGCCGGCACAGTTGGCGCTGGCCATGCTTGCCGACCATCTCGGCGATGACGCCAAGGCGTTGGCCCTGCACGAGGCCTTCATGCGCGCGGTGGTGGCCAATTTCGGCAACGAGTGGGAGATGACGGGCGGCGATATCGACGCGGCACTGGCGGCGATCGCGTCGGCAGGCTACGGTTTCGGCCAAAGAGTGGTGGAGAATGTCATGGAACTCGTCGGCAGCGAGATGAGCGAGCGCCAACTGGCCTATCGTGCCGAATATCGTCGTCGTATCGACGGCTGGTACAACGGCTTGCTGCATGTGGCGGTGATCTACGCCATCGGCATCATGGCCTACATCATTTTCATCTCGCACATTTCGGCCGTGGCCTGGTGGGAATGGCTGACCATTCCCGTGGTGCTGCTGATCTGCAATACCTTCGAATGGTTCCTGCATGCCCAGGTCATGCACCGGCCGCAGACCAACAAGGCGCTGCGCGCCATCTACACCCGTCACACCCTGATGCATCACCAGTTCTTCACCGACAGCGAGATGCGCTTCGCCGGCCAGGCGGATTGGCGCGTTACCTTCTTCCCGCCCTATGCGCTGGTGGTCTTCACGCTGATGTCGATACCCGGGGCGCTGCTGCTGGGCTGGCTGATCTCGGCCAATGTGGGCTGGCTTTTGATGTGCACCACGACGGGCATGTATCTGGTTTACGAGCTCATGCACTTCTGCTGCCACGTCGAAGAGAGCTGGTTCGTGCGCAATTGCCCCTTCGTCAACACCATTCGCCGTCATCACACCGCCCATCACGATCAGTCGATCATGATGGAGCGCAACATGAACCTCACTTTTCCGATCGCGGATTGGCTGTTCGGCACATCAGACCTGGATCGTGGCCTGCTCGGGCATCTTTTCAACGGCTACAGCAGCGAGCATGTGCGGGGTGACTTGCGCCGGGCATCGCGCACGCCCGACGGGCGCGCCGCGACGCAAGGGGCGTAAGGCGTTCAGCAGCCGAGAATGGCGGCGGCGAAGGCGCCTCCCATGACGGCAATGGTGGTGGCGGAAATGGCGGCAATGGTGAAGCTCGAGGCAGTCATTTGGGCGCTGGTCATGATGCTCTCCTGTGGCTCACTTTCGAATCCGCTGGTATCTCGCTGACACCATACATACGCCCGCTTCACCAAGTGCGCTATGAAGCGCTTCACTGGAGCGGTGTGGGATAGGTCTCCATGGCTCTAGTCGGAGTGCGGTATCAGCGGCTACACTGCATGCCTTGCCAACCTCCCGGACGGTTCCGAACCCGCCATGCTTTCCAACATCGTAAATGCCTCTGTGCGCCAAGCCGGCGTGGTGACGGTGTTGGCTTTCCTGCTGCTGGCCTATGGCGCCTGGCAGCTGTTCTTCGCCAGCCTCGATATCTTTCCCGAGTTCTCGCCCAAGCTGGTGATCGTGCAGACCGAGGCGCCGGGCTATGCCGCCGAACAGGTCGAGCTGCTGGTGACACGGCCGATCGAGACCGCGCTCGGCGGCCTGATCGGCATCGAGGCGGTACGCTCGCAGTCGATCCAGGGCCTGTCGGTGGTCAATCTCTTCTTCGACGAGGCGAGCGGGCGGTTGCGCACCAGGCAAATGGTCTCGGAACGCCTCGCCCATCTCGACAAGGAAATGCCGCCGGGCGTGGCGGCGCCGACCATGGTGCCGTTCACCTCGTCGTCGGCGACGGTGATGACCATCGGGCTGACGGCGGATGCGCGCACACTGGCCGATCTGCGCAGCCTGGCCGACTGGACCATCAAGCCGCGCCTGTTGCGCGTCGAGGGCGTGGCCGATGTCAACGTCTTCGGCGGCGATGTGCGCGAGGTGCAGGTGCAGGCCGACCCCCAGGCGCTGGCCCGCCATGGCCTCAGTCTCGCCGACGTGGTGGCCGCGGCGGATGGCGCCGTGGACCGGCGTGGCAGCGGTTTCGTGCAGACCGGCACGCAGCAGCTCGCTCTGCGCACCGAGGGCCAGGCGTTGACACGCCAGGCTCTGGCCGGCCTCGTGGTCCAGGGCGGAGGCGGCCAGGCGGTGCCCCTGTCGCTGCTGGCCGAGGTGACCGACGGCGCCACGCCGCCGTTCAGCAAGGCCACCGTCGCCGGCAGGCCGGGCGTGGTGGTGATGATCATCGGCCAGTTCGGCGCCAACACCTTGGCCGTGAGCCGCAACATCGATACCGCATTGGCCGAGCTCAAGCCCGTCTTCGCCGCCCAGGGCGTCGCTCTGCATGACGACCTGTTCCGCCCCGCCGGCTATATCGAGCGCTCGCTCGAAGGCATATCCGAGCATCTGATGGTGGGTGCGGCGCTGGTGCTCGCCGTCCTCCTGCTTTTTCTCTTCAACCTGCGCACGGCCTTCATTTCGGCCATGGCCATCCCGATGTCCCTGGTGGCCGCGGTGCTGGTATTGCTGCAGGCCGGCGTCAACCTCAACATCATGGTGCTCGGCGGGCTCGCCATTGCCCTCGGCGAGGTCGTCGACGACGCCATCATCGACACCGAGAACATCTTCCGGCGTTTGCGCGAGAACCGCCGCGGCGAAGCGCCCCTGCCGGTGCGCCGGGTGGTCTTCAACGCCTCCATGGAGGTGCGCGGCTCGGTGGTCTACGCCTCGTTCATCGTCGCACTCGCCTTCGTGCCGCTGCTGTCGCTCTCGGGGGTGGCCGGGCGCATGTTCCAGCCCGTCGGCATCACCTACATTCTGGCCATCATGGCCTCGCTGGTGGTGGCACTGACGCTGACGCCGGCGCTCTGCGCGCTGTTGCTCGGCGAGCACAAGCGCGGCCTTGCCGAGCCGCCGCTGATGCGCCTGCTGCAACCGGTCTACGGCGCCACACTCCGCCTGATCGCGCGCCATGACAAGCTGGTGATCGTCTCGGTCGCGGTCATGCTGGCCGGCGGCCTCGCCATGCTGCCCTATCTCTCCAGCCGCTTTTTGCCGGAGCTGCGCGAGGGCCATTACATGATCCATACCTCCGGCGTGCCCGGCACCTCGCTGGAGGAGAACATTCGCATGGGCACCCAGCTCACCCATGCGGTGATGGCCATCCCGGGCGTACGCGCGATGTCGCAATGGGCCGGGCGCGCCGAGCGCGGCGCCGATACCTTCGGCAGCCATTATTCGGAGTACGAGGTCGATCTCGAGCGTCTCTCCGGGCGCGGTCAGCAGCAGGTGTTGGACTCGATCCGCAGCGTGCTCGACCGCATGCCCGGCATGGCGACGGAAGTGAACACCTTCCTCATCGAGCGCGTCGACGAGACCATCTCGGGCTATTCGGCCGCCGTGGTGGTGAACATCTTCGGTGCCAGCCTCGACCTGCTTGACCGCAAGGGCCAGGAGGTCGCGTCGCTGCTGCGCGATGTGCCCGGCGCGCTGGACGTGCAGGTGCGCGCGCCGCACGGGGTGCCGGTGCTGGCGGTCACGCCGCTGCCCGATCGCCTGGCGTTGTATGGCGCCCGGATCGAGGACATCTACGACGTCCTGCATCTCGCCTATGAGGGCCGCCAGGTCGGCGTCATCCACGAGGGCGACCGCACCGTGCCCCTGGTCATCACCCTGCCGCCGGGCTTGCGCGAGCGCCCCGACCGCCTGCCCGAGCTGCCCGTCCCGGCGCTCGACGGGCCGGTGGCGCTCGGTGCGGTAGCGAGCGTGGTGCAGGACAGCGGCCGCTATGCCATCCTGCACGAAGGCGGCCGCCGCTTGCAGACCGTGACCGCCAATGTGCGCGGCGACGTCGACGCCTTCCTCGCCGAATTGCGCCAGCGCCTGCAAGGCGTGGCGCTGCCGCTGGACAGCTATGTCGAGGTCACGGGCTCGGCGGTGGCACTGGCGGAATCGCGGCGCGAGCTGCTGCTGCATTCCTCGCTGGCCGGCTTTGGCGTGCTGCTGCTGCTCTACCTCGCGCTCGGGCGCGTCTGGAATGTCGCACTCGTCGTCAGCAACCTGCCGTTCTCGCTGGTCGGCGGCGTCGTCGCCGTGCTGGTCACCGGCGGCTCGCTGTCGCTGGGCTCCTTCGTCGGCTTCATCACCTTGTTCGGCATCACGCTGCGCAACTCGATCATGCTGGTCTCCCACTACCGCCACCTGGTCGAGCAGGAAGGCTGCGACTGGTCGATGGACACCGCCATCCGCGGCGCCCAGGAGCGCCTGCCCTCGATCGTCATGACCGCCCTGGTCACAGCGCTCGCCATGCTGCCCATCGCCATCGGCAGCGACAATCCCGGGCGCGAGATCATGGGCCCGATGGCCGCCGTCATCATCGGCGGCATGGCGTCGTCGACGCTCTTGAACCTGCTGGTGCTGCCGGCCCTGATGGCGCGCTACGGCCGCTTCGAGAGGGCTTGAGATGGGCCTGCTCGTGGGGCCGGCGATGGCGCTTGCCATGCTGCTGGCCGGCCCGCCCGACGGCCTCGAGCCGGTGGCCTGGCGCACCGCCGCCGTGGCGGTGCTGATGGCGATCTGGTGGATGACCGAGGCGCTGCCGATCCCGGCCACGGCACTGTTGCCGCTGGCGCTGTTCCCGCTGCTCGGCATCGCCGGCATCAAGGCCGCGGCGGCGCCCTATGCCCACCCGCTGGTCTTCCTCTTCATGGGCGGCTTCCTGATTGCCCTGGCGATGCAGAAATGGAACCTGCACCGGCGCATCGCGCTGTCGCTGGTGGCGCTGTTCGGTACCCGGCCGCGGCGATTGGTCGCCGGCTTCATGCTGGCAACGGCCTTGCTCAGCATGTGGGTCTCGAACACCGCGACGACGCTGATGATGCTGCCCATCGCGCTGTCCGTGGTGCAATTGCTGGGCGACAACGACGACGACGACCACCTGCCCGTGGCCCTGCTGCTCGGCATCGCCTACGCCGCCTCGATCGGCGGCATGGGCACGCTCATCGGCACCCCGCCCAACGCCTTCATGGCCGCCTTCCTGGCCGAGAGCTACGGCTACAGCATAGGCTTTGCCGAGTGGCTGCTGATCGGCCTGCCGCTGGTCGCGGTTCTGCTGCCTGTGGCCTGGGCCGTCCTGGTGTTCGGCGTCTGCCGCGTCGGCGGCGCCGGCAATGCCGCCTCGGAAGGCATCATCCGCGACGAGCTTGCCGCCCTCGGCCCGCTCGGCCGCGGCGAAAAGATCGTCGCCACGGTCTTCACGCTGACCGCGCTGGCCTGGATCTTCCGCCCGCTGCTGGCCGACGCCATGCCCGGCCTCGGCCTCACCGACACGGTCATCGCCATGACAGCTGCCGTGCTACTCTTCGCCATCCCCGTCGACTGGAAGAGGCGCGACTTCGCCCTCGACTGGTCCTGGGCGCGAAAACTGCCCTGGGGCGTGCTGCTCTTGTTCGGCGGCGGCCTGACGCTGGCCTCGGCCATCAAGGCAAGCGGCCTTGCGGCCTGGATCGGCGCCGGCACCGGCGCGCTCGGCGTCTATGGCGTGCTGGCGCTGGTGGTCGCGGTGACGGCGCTGATCATCTTCCTCACCGAGCTCACCAGCAACACCGCCACCACCGCCACCTTCCTGCCTATCGTCGCCGCGGTCGCCATCGGCTTGGGCGAGAACCCGCTGCTGCTCGTCGTCCCCGCCGCACTGGCCGCGAGCTGCGCCTTCATGATGCCCGTCGCCACGCCGCCCAACGCCATCGTCTTCGGCTCCGGGCGGCTGACCATCGCCCAGATGATGCACGCCGGCATCTGGCTCAATATCATCGGCATCGCGGTGATCGTCACCATCGGCTACACGGTCATGCTCGCCGTGCTCGGCGTCGAGCCCGGCCTGCTGCCGGACTGGGCGGCGCCTTAGAGCGCTTCCGGTTGAGCCGCGCGGTGGCGCGGCGTATCCTGGCAGGCAAAGGTCGGTGGTGTGGAGGCCACGCAGGGAGGGTCCACCATGGCCGAGAGCGTGGTCAGGCAAAGGCTGGCGGCTATCCTGGCGGCTGACGTGGCCGGCTATTCGCGCCTCATGGGCGACGACGAGCGGGCGACGATAGACGCCATCAACCAGTGCCGCGCGGTCTTCCGCGAGCACATCGAGGCCAACGGCGGGCGCGTGGTCGATATGGCCGGCGACAGCGTGCTGGCCATCTTCGACACCGCCATCGGCGCCTTCACCACGGCAATGGCGGCCCAGGAACGGCTCGGCGACCTCAATACCGATATCCCAGAAAACCGCCGCATGGCCTGGCGTGTTGGCGTCAATCTCGGCGACATCCACGAGCAGGACGACGGCACGGTCTATGGCGACGGCGTCAACGTCGCCGCGCGACTGGAGGGGCTGGCCGAGCCCGGCGGCATCTGCGTCTCCGACAAGGTCCACGCCGAGGTGCGCAGCAAGACCGACCGAGGCTTTGCCGACCTCGGCGAGCACGATGTCAAGAACATCGCCGAGCCCGTGCGTGCCTATCTTGTGCTGGCCGAGGGTGAGGCCGCGCCGCGGCGAACCCAACCACTGCGCTTGGCAGCGCTTACCGCTGCCGTTATCGCCGTCGGCGCCTTCGCTGCCTGGCAGGGCGGCCTCGTCGGGACAGGCACAGAGGAGCGGGTGAAAGACCCGCTGCTGGAGATGCCCACCGGCCCCACTGTCGCCGTGCTACCGTTCGACAATCTCAGTGGCGATGCCGAGCAGGACTATTTCTCCGATGGCCTCACCGAAGACCTAATTACCGAGCTGGCTCGCGTCCGCGACATCCGTGTCCTCGCCCGCAACACCACCTTCCAATACAAGGGCCAAGCCGTTGACGTGCAAGCGGTGGGCCGGGAACTCGGCGCGGATTACGTGATAGAAGGCAGCGTGCGGCGGATCGAGGAGCGCCTGCGCATCAACGCGCAGCTTGTCAACGTCGCCGACGGCGCCCACGCCTGGGCCGAGCGCTACGACCGGCCGCTGGCCGACGTATTCGACGTTCAGGACGAACTGATCGAACAAATTGTTGCCAAGGTCGCGGGCGGGCAGGGCGCCATTCACCTTAGTGAGATCGAGCGAGCTGTGAGAAATCCCGGCGCCGAGTACGCGGCGTATGAGCATGTCCTCCGGGCACGCGCCATATTTTCGAGTAATTGGCGGCCCGATGCCTATCGGGAAGCGGTTGGGCTGCTGCGGGAGGCCACCGACCTGGCACCCGACTACGCGCGTGCCTATCAGGAACTGGCCTATACGGTGTTGATCGGCTGGATCGTTCGCTTCGACGGCTCACCTGCACCACCGGAGGAGATCAAGACCATGGCGGTCAGGGCGGTCGAGCTTGATCCGGCCGATCCATTGGCGCAGCGGACCGCGGCTTACGGATATTTCTTCGACAAACAATTGGATCGCTTCGAGCAACACGCGGCGGAAGCGCTCAGGCTCGCTCCTTACGACCCGGAACTGCTGGTGATGCTTGGAAGCATTACGGCATATTCGGGCGACTGGGAGCGAGGCAACCTCATGCTCGAGAAGGCTTGGGGCCTGAACCCCGTCCTATCGGCCGGCTGGTATCATTCGACCAAGTTCTACTATCATTACATGCGGGAGGAGTACGAGGAGGCGCTCGATATCGTCAGGCAGCATCCTCTCAAGGACTTCACCGAAAACGACATCAAATTCGTCGCGGTTTACGGCAAGCTCGGCCGGCCTTTGGAAGCGCGGGAGCACTGGAATGCCATCTTGGAGCGAGAGGGCGCTTGGTCGGCGCAACGCAGCATCGATGTCTGGCAGCTGTGGAACTTCCGCGAGCAAGACATCGAGTCACTCATGGAAGGCCACTATGCCGCTGGCATCCCTCGTCCGGACACTGCGGAGACGAATTGAGTGGCCCATAGCATGGGTGATCTCAGTTCAATGGGCTTCCAGAAATACCACTATGCAGCGCGCAGGTGACAGGCGAGTAGTGACTGGAACCGCTTAGGACAGGCGTCTATTCGGCTCCAGTCGCCAATTTCCGAGCTCCTTACGCAGGCGGGCGGCGGCTCTGCGCCGGCTGTCGTTCTCACGCGGAGGCGCGGAGACGCGGAGGGGCCGAGCGCTTCGGCCCAGGCCGTCGGCCCATGGGCACCGTCGGGCGACCCCACACCCATACCCTACGCGTCCTCCGCGGCTCCGCGTGCTACAGCCTTTTCTTGTCTGTTCGGTTCCAGTCGTTGGCCGCCTAATCCCTTACGAAATCACGGATCGCCACGATCGCTTTGTTCTGGTTCTCCGGCGGCACGCCGAAGGCGAGGTTGAGTCACCAATCGCCGGGTTCCTTACGCAGGCGGGACGCGGCGCTCCGCCGGCTGTCGTTGTCACGCGGAGGCGCGCAGACGCGGAGGGGACGCGCCCTTCGGATAGGCCCGGCTTAGCCGGATCAGACGGCCACGCGAAAAAGTCCGACAAATATGGTATGCTTTTGCCCGATGCCCGCCGCTGGAGACGCGGCGGTCCAACCATAACAAGGGGTCGATCATGAGTGGAACATCGAGACGTCAGGTGATCAGGACATTCGTTGCCGGTGCGGCCGCAGCCGCTACGTCAACGTCGCTTTTGGAGGCCGCATTCGGCCAGACCGGCCGTGGCGAGCTGGCGCTTGCCGGCGGCGGGCTGGTTTTGGTCGAGCGCCAAGCGCCCGATTGGATGGGCACCGTTGTCGATACTGGCGGCGAGCGCATCAGTGACGGCACCGGCTGGGTGGTACTCGACAATGGCCGGCTGATCGGGATGGAAAAGGGCGTGGTGGTCGACGCGAGCATTGTCTCTGAAGATGACCCATTTGTATTGCACACCGATACCGGTGGCTATGACCAGATCGTCTTCGTTCAGGACGGCTCCGCGCCCATCAGCCAGGCCAATCCGGTTTGGGCGCAGAGCCCGATTCTGGCACGCCAGGCACCGCTTTGGGCGGACGCGCTTGCGCTGCGGAACGAGCACGGCAATGTCCGCGCTCTGACACCGGGGGTTTCGGCGCCGGAGATCATACCTGAGATTCCGCAAGTGACCCCGCCGCGGCCGGATCCGAGCGTGGCACCACCACCGCCGCAGCCGCCGGTTCCTGAGCGCCGCTGATCCGGCCGAAGCCTGTCTCTGC
>CAZVDW010000172.1:0-4736 GCA_964625645.1 uncultured Rhodospirillaceae bacterium | reverse complement strand
GGTAACTTTGAGGGTGAGGGTATCCTTGCCGTCGCCAAAGCGGCGTTGCAGTCCGGTGTTTCGTACGTCGGCGGCTATCCCGGATCACCGGTCTCCCAACTCGTCGATGTCCTGTCACAAGCCAAGGACATCAGGGACGATTACGGCATCCATCTCGAAATCTGCGCCAATGAAGCGGGAGCTGCGGCCATGCTGGGGGCCTCGGTCAACTACCCGGCTAGAGGCCTCGTCGTTTGGAAGTCGGTGGCCGGCACCAATGTGGCCTCCGATGCGCTTTCCAACCTCTGCTCGGCTGGGGTCAAGGGCGGTGCGCTGATCGTCGTCGGCGAGGATTACGGCGAGGGCGCCAGCATTATCCAGGAGCGCAGCCACGCCTTCGCCATGAAGTCCTCGCTGTGTCTGCTCGACCCGCGCCCGCACCTGCCGACCATCGTGCGTATGGTGGAGAAGGGCTTCGAGCTGTCCGAGGCCTCGAGCCTGCCGGCCATGCTGGAGCTGCGCATCCGCGCCTGTCACGTGCACGGGCGCTTCACGGCCAAGGACAACGTGGCGCCGCCAATCTCGCGCCGGCATGTGCTGGAACAACCGGAGTTCGACTATTCGCGTATCTGCCTGCCGCCCTCGACCTATGCCCAGGAGAAGCAGAAGATCGCCCACCGCCTGCCCGCCGCGCGCCGCTTCATCGCCGCCCACGGCTTGAACGAATTCCTCGATGGCGACCTGTCGGAGATCGGCATCATCACCCAGGGCGGGCTGACCAATAGCGTGCTCAGGGCCTTGTCTCTGACCGGCATGGCCGATGCCTTCGGCAACAGCCGCGTGCCGCTCTATGTCATGAACGCGACCTATCCGGTGCTGCCCGAGGAGATCACGCGCTTCTGCGCGGATAAGCGCGCGGTGCTGATGGTCGAGGAGGGCAATCCCGACTATCTCGAACAGGCGGTCCACGTGGCCCTGCGCAAGGCCGACCTCAATACGGTGGTGCATGGCAAGGACGTGCTGCCGGAGGCCGGCGAATATACCGGCGAGGTGATGCTGGCCGGCGTCGAGAATTTTCTCAGCCGCGCAGACGCGCCCGGCACGGGCCGCATGGTGGCGGTGGGTGATATCAAGGCCAAGGCTGCCGAGGCGCTGGGCGGCGAGATTCCGGCCCGCCCGCCGAGCTTCTGTACAGGCTGCCCCGAGCGCTCGGTGTTCAGCGCCATGAAGCTGGTCGAGCGCGAGCTTGGGCCGACCCATGTCTCGGCCGATATCGGCTGTCACACCTTCTCCACCCTGCCGCCCTTCAACATCGGCAATACGGTGCTCGGCTACGGTTTGGGCCTGGCCAGCTCGACCGGTGTCGCGCCCGCCTTCGGCAAGCGCGTGATCAGCGTCATGGGCGATGGCGGCTTCTGGCACAACGGTCTGTCGACGGGCATCGGCAGCACCCAGTTCAACAAGGACGATGGCGTGCTGGTGATCTTCAAGAACGGCTACACCTCGGCCACCGGCTGGCAGCCGGTGCCGTCGAGCGCGAGCGAGGCGCCGGGCATGGCCATCCAGGACGCCTTGCGCGGCCTCGGCGTGCGCTGGATCAAGACCATCCGCACCTACGACGTGGCCAAGATGATCAAGACCTTGCGCGAGGCGCTGACCACCCCGGCCAAGGGGCTCAAGGTCATCGTTGCCGATGGCGAATGCCAGCTTGCCCGCCAGCGCCGCATCCGGCCGCAGATTCGCGCGCAGTTGAAGGCCGGCAAGCGCGTGGTGCGCACGCGCTACGGCGTCGATGCCGAGACCTGCACGGGCGACCATAGCTGCATCCGGCTGTCGGGCTGTCCGTCGCTCGGCATCGCCGACAACCCGGACAGCTTCCGCGACCATCCCGTGACCAAGGTGGCCCCGACCTGCGTCGGCTGTGGGCTCTGCGGCGAGGTGGCGCACGCGGCCATCCTCTGCCCATCCTTCCACCGCACGCAGGTGGTGGAGAATCCGGGGCCGCTGGACCGCGTCCTCGACAAGCTCAGGCGGGCGGTGGTGGGATGAGCGCGGTGCCGCCGCGGCCGCTCAGCCTGCTCATCGCCGCCATGGGGGGCGAGGGCGGTGGCGTGCTCTCGGGCTGGGTCGTCGGTGCCGCGACGGCGGCGGGCCTCACCGTGCAGGCGACCTCGATCCCCGGTGTCGCGCAACGCACTGGTGCCACGACCTATTACGTCGAGATCTGGCCGGAGCCGTTGGCGGCGGATGCGCCGGAGCCCCTCTTCGCGCTCTATCCGACGCCGGGCGAGGTGGACGTCATGGTGGCCAGCGAGCTGATCGAGGCCGGTCGTGCCATCGCTGCCGGCTACGTCTCGCCCGAGCGCACGACGCTGATCGCCGCCAGCCACCGCGTCTATGCCATTGCCGAGCGCAGCGCCATGGGCGATGGCCGTTTCGACGCCGGCCGCGTGCTCGAGGCCGCGCGCAGCCTCTCGCGCAAGGCAGTGCTCAGGGATTTCGCCTCCAGTGGCGCGGCTGTCAACGCCGTGATCCTCGGTGCCATGGCCGCGACGGGTGAGTTGCCCATGGCGGAAGAGGCCTATCGCCAAGCCATTCGCGAGTCCGACGTTGCCGTTGAGGCGAACCTGACGGGCTTCGATACCGGGCTTACCATTGCGCAGGATGAGGCGCTGGCACCGTCGTCGCAGGAGATCGATTTGCCGGGTGATTATGCTGTGATAACCGATTTTTCCGAGGCTCTGCGCGGCGTCGCAAGCGAAGGCGCGCGGCGCCTGCAGGGCTATCAGGGCGCGGCTTATGCCAAGCGCTATCTGGCGCGGCTCGAAAGCGTGCTGGCGGCCGGCGAGCGCGCCGCGCACGAAGTCGCGCAGGTGCTGGCCCTGCGCATGGCCTATGACGACGTCATCCGCGTCGCCCAACTCAAGGCCCGGCCCGAGCGCCTGGCGCGGCTGCGCGCGGAAGCCGGTGCCGGCGACAAGCCGTTTCACGTGCACGACTATCTCAAGCCGGGCATCAAGGAGCTCTGCGACCTGTTGCCGGGCGCCATCGCACGGCCACTGCTGGCCTGGGCGGAACGCCGTGGCCTAAGCGAGCGGCTGCATGTGGGCTTGCGCCTGCGCAGCACGTCCATAAGTGGCTACGTGTTGCTGCGCGCCCTGGCGGCGCTCAGGCCCTTGCGTCCGCTCGGCCAGCGCTGGCGTGAGGAACAGGCCTGGATCGATGCCTGGCTCGCCGATGTCTCTGCCGCGCAGGATCCCGAGCTGGCTTTCGAGATCGCCGCCTGCGGCCGCCTGATCAAGGGCTATGGCGACACCCACCACCACGGCCTGGCGCGCTACGACGAGATTCGTGCCGGCATCACCGCGCCCGCCCTGGCCGGCGCGCTGGCCGATGCCGCCGGGAGACTGCGCCAGGCGCGCGAAGCGGCTCTCGCCGATCCTTTGGGGAAAACGCTGCAATCGGTTATGCTGGCGGTCGCATGAAGAAAGTGCTGTACATTGAGGACAACGCCGTCAACACCATGTTGATGGAGATGATCGTCAGGAATCTGGACGGCGTCGAGCTGACCTGTGCCGGAGATGCCGAGGCCGGCCTGGCGGTCGCCCATGACATGCTGCCCGATGTCATTCTGATGGACATCAACCTGCCCGGGATCAGCGGTATCGATGCCACCTGGCAATTGCAGCAGGCCGAGGCGCTGCGCCATATCCCGATCATTGTCGTAAGCTCCGATACGGAGCGGCGCACCGAGGACAAGGCGCGCGAAGCGGGCTGCGCAGCCTATCTTACCAAGCCTTTGGCTATCGCCGCTTTGGTGCGGACGTTGGAGGGCTACCTTAGCGCCGAATGAGCTCTGTCTATCGTGGGGAGGGGATTACGATGCCGGCAAAAGCGGGCGATGCCGTGCCAAACGGCGAATTCAAATGTCTCGGCGCTGCGGGGGTCGAGACAGTAACGACGGCGGATGTCTTCGCCGCCAAGCGCGTCCTGGTGATCGGCGTGTTAGGGGCCTTTACACCCGTCTGCACCGCGCGGCACCTGCCTGAGTATCTGCCCTACAGCGAAGAGCTGACGAAGGCGGGAATGGTCGATGCGGTGGTATGCATCTCGGCGGTGGATCCCTTCGTCATGAAGGCCTGGGGCAGGGCGGTCGGCGTGGGCGACAGGATTACCTTACTGACCGATACGAATGCCGCCTTCGCCGAGTCTCTCGGCCTCGCGATCGATCTCTCAGAGCTGGGACTGGGGCGCCGGTCGACGCGTTACGCGCTGTTCGTGGACGACGGCGTGATCGAGATCATTCGGGTCGAGGCACAACCGGGCGATCTCGTGGTGACCAGCGCCGAGGCCTTGCGCGAGCTGATCGGCAGCGCCTAATCGATCTCGATAACGCCCTCGCCGGCAGGCTCCTGGTAGAGCACATTTACCGCATCGGCGCGATGCTCCAGGCCGGTGAGCTGGTTGATGTAGCCCTTGTCGGTGATCTCGCCGATGTCCAGCGATGGCGGATCGCTGAGCAGGATGACGCGGCGGACGCGCATGCTGGAGCCGCGATTGGCGGCATTGTGCGCCTTGAGGCCGTCGCGCAGCGCGGCCACGATCGCCGGGTGCCGGATCAGGGCGTCGGGCGCCAGCTCATCGCCCGCCAGGCGCCGGCAGGCCGCGATGTTGGGCCACGCCAGCAGGCTTACGAAGTCACGGTCGTGGCCGGCCACCAGGGCGTCCTGAATTATCGGGCTGGCGGCGGCGATGGC
>CAZVDW010000171.1:0-2082 GCA_964625645.1 uncultured Rhodospirillaceae bacterium | reverse complement strand
GGTTCGCATTGTCGGCTCCTCGACCGTGTTCCCCTTCTCGACCACGGTGGCCGAGCAATTCGGCAATAGCAGCGACTTCAAGACACCCGTGGTCGAAAGCACGGGCACGGGCGGCGGCCTGAAGCTGTTCTGCGCCGGCCTCGGCGTCGAGCATCCGGACGTCACCAACGCTTCGCGCCGCATCAAGCAGTCCGAAGTCAACCTTTGCGCCAAGAACGGGGTGGTCGACATCACCGAGGTGAGGTTCGGCTATGACGGCATCGTGCTCGCCAACGCCAAGGCGGCGGCGCCGATGGCGATCACGCTGCGGCAGCTCTTCCTGGCTTTGGCCAAGGACGTGCCGGCCAACGCGGACGGCAGCGAGCTGATGGCCAATCCCTACAAGACCTGGAGCCAGATCGATGCCGCCCTGCCAGACGTTGCCATCGAGGTGCTCGGCCCGCCGCCGACCTCGGGCACGCGCGACGCCTTCGCCGAATTGGCGCTGGAGGACGGCTGTCGGACATTCGCCGGCATCGTCGCGTTGAAGAGCCAAGACAGGAACCGCTACCGGGGCGTATGCCACGGCATCCGCGAGGACGGCGGCTATGTCGGGGCCGGCGAGAACGACGTGCTGATCATCCAGAAGCTGATCGCCAATCCGGATGCCTTCGGCATATTCGGCTTCAGCTTCCTCGACCAGAATATGGATCGCATCCAGGGCAGCATGATCGGCAATGTCGCGCCCACCTTCGAGGCCATCTCCGACGGCTACTATCCGATCTCCCGATCGCTGTTCTTCTATGTCAAGGACGCCCATGTGGGCGTCATCCCCGGCATCGCCGAATATGTCGAGGAATTCACCTCCGAGCGCGCCTGGAGCGAAGACGGCTATCTCGCCGACAAGGGACTGATCCCGTTGTCCGACGAGGACCGTCAGAAGGCGCGCGATCATGCTTCGGCCCTGGCGCCGCTGAGCCTGTAAGCTGGCGCTCCCCTAACCGGACATCGCGATGTCGCTGACGACGCTTCTCATCGTACTGCTGGGCCTCAGCACCCTGGCCTTTCACGTCGGGCGGCGGCGCGCGGTTATGGCCTCGGGCGGCGACTTGCACCGGCTGCATTCGCTGCCAGGCTATCACGGCGCCTATGTGGCGATATGGTGTGGCGTGCCGGCGCTCCTGACCATCGTCGCCTGGGCCGTGCTGGAAAGCCATGTGGTCGAGCTACTCGTGCTCGGCAACCTGCCGGCAAGCTACGGCGAGCTGCAAGCCGGCACCAAGAGCCTCTTGCTCAACGACATTCGCAATTTGGCCAATGGCATCAATGCCGGTGGCGACATCGAGCCGGCCGTCCAGGCCGCCGCCGACAGCCTGGTCCGCTACCGCGCCATCGCTGCCACGGCGCTGGCCATCGTGGCCCTGGCGGCGGCGATCCTCGGATTGCACTACGCGCGGCGCCACGTTGCCAGCGACTTCCGCGCCCGCACCGCGGTCGAAAAGGCGCTCTCGGCATTGCTGATCATTAGCTCGACGGTCGCCATCTTCACGACCATCGGCATCGTGCTCTCGCTGGCCTTCGAATCGGTCCGCTTTTTCGCCAAGGTGCCGATCGGCGACTTCCTGTTCGGCCTGCAATGGAGCCCGCAGACCGCGATTCGGGCCGACCAGGTGGGCGCCTCCGGTAGCTTCGGCGCCATCCCGCTTTTCGTCGGCACGCTTCTGGTGACTTTCATCGCCATGCTGGTGGCCGCCCCGATCGGCCTGATGTCGGCGATATATCTTTCCGAATATGCCAGCCCGCGGCTGCGCGCCGTCGCCAAGCCGATGCTCGAGGTGCTGGCGGGGGTGCCGACCGTGGTCTATGGCTTCTTCGCCGCCATCACCGTCACCCCCGTGTTGCGGGAGCTGGGCGCCGCCAGCGGTCTCGACGTGGCGTCGGAAAGCGCGCTGGCGGCCGGCCTGGTGATGGGAATCATGATTATCCCCTTCGTCTCCTCGTTGTCCGACGACGTTATCAACGCGGTGCCCCAGGCCATGCGCGACGGCTCCTTCGCGCTCGGCGCGACGCCGTCGGAGACCATCAAGCGCGTGGTGCTGCCGG
>CAZVDW010000170.1:0-1896 GCA_964625645.1 uncultured Rhodospirillaceae bacterium | reverse complement strand
GGTCGCCGTCCTGGCGGTATCGCTGGCGGCCTGTTCGTCGCTTCCGGATGAGCTCAATCCCGTCGAATGGATTGGCGCGATCGATAGCCAGGAGGGTGACGACGAAGCCCTGAGCCCCGAAATGCAGGCACGCCTGGAGGCGGAGCGCCAGGCGGGCATCCCAGGCGAGGAAGATCCGTTCCCCGAGCTTGGCAGCGTACCCGGCGAGGCGCCGGTGGTGACAAGCTTCGACGAGCGCGAGGCTATCGCGGCAGGCTTGGTGGCCGATCGTGCGGGCGTGGAATATACCGACAATCCGGCTGACGACAGCGCTGGCCTGGAGCGTGGCACGGCCGATTTGGTGACGCCGCCGCCGCCAAGCGGCGAGATGGTCCCGGCCACCGTCGCCGTCACCGAGCCCGTGCCCGCGGCGCGGGTGGACGTGGTCGACGTCGAAACCAGCGTGCCGCCCCCGGCGCCAGCGCCGGCGCCCATACCCGAGGCCATGCCGGAACCGGAGATGGTGCCCGTCACGGCACCGATCGTCGAGGCGCCGCCACCGCCGCCACCACCTGCGCCTGCGCTCGCCCCTGCGGTCGTCGCCGATGCCGACGAAACCTCGATGCCGGCACCAGCGGCGTTCGATCCGGGTGGCGTGCAACGCTCGATGCATGCTGGCGTGATCTATTTCCTGCATGGCTCGACCGGATTGTCGGAACGGGACAGGCAGGTGCTGATCGCGGTGGTCGAAGCTCACAAGGCCCATGGCGGCAGCGTGCGCGTGGTCGGCCATGCCAGCCGGCGCACCGATTCGGCGGATTCGGTCAAATCGAAGATCGCCAATTTCGGCATCGCCTACGACCGTGCCCGCGTGGTGGCCCAGGCGCTGACCCGTCTCGGCGTTCCCGCCGATCGGATTTACATCAGCTCCATGTCGGATCAGGCGCCGGCCTATTCCGAGGCCACCGTGCATGGCGAGGCCGCCAACCGGCGGGCCGATATCTATCTGGATTTCTACGGCGGCGCACAGTAGACCCCCGGAGAGGCCAGACGCTGCCAGTGCCGCTCCAGGCGACAGGACACATGAGCGAAGAATTCGAACGCATCGAGAGGCTGCCGCCTTACGTCTTTGCGGAAGTCAACGAGATGAAACGCCGCGCCCGTGTCGCGGGGCGCGACATCATCGACTTCGGCATGGGCAACCCCGATTCCGGCACGCCGACGCACATCGTCGACAAGCTGGTCGAGGCGGTGCGCGATCCGCGCACCCATCGCTATTCCAACTCGCGTGGCATCCCAGGTCTGCGCAAGGCCATGGCGGCCTATTACCAGCGCCGCTTCGGGGTCGGGCTGGACCCGGAGAGCGAGATCATCGCGACCTTGGGGTCGAAGGAAGGGCTGGCCAATCTGGCCCAGGCCATGGCCGCGCCCGGCGACATCATATTGGCGCCCAACCCGAGCTATCCGATCCACCCCTACGGCTTCGTTATCGCCGGGGCGACGGTGCACGACGTGCCCTGCGGGCCGGGCATCGACACCCTGGCGGAGCTCGAGCATGCCGTGGCGGCCTGTCCGAAGCCGCCGAAGGCGATGGTGCTGAACTTTCCCAACAACCCGACGTCGGAAGTGGTGGGGCTGGACTTCTATAAGCGCGTGGTGGCGTTTGCGCGCCAGAAAGGCATCTACATCTTGTCGGATCTTGCCTATGCGGAGATATATTTCGACGACGAGCCGCCGCCCTCCATCCTGCAGGTGCCCGGCGCGCGCGACATCGCCGTCGAGTTCACCTCGCTCAGCAAGACCTATTCCATGCCCGGTTGGCGCATCGGTTTCGCCAGCGGCAACGTCGAGTTGGTGCGGGCGCTGGCGCGCATCAAATCCTACCTCGACTACGGCGCCTTCACGCCGGTCCAAGTG
>CAZVDW010000169.1:0-9845 GCA_964625645.1 uncultured Rhodospirillaceae bacterium | reverse complement strand
GGCCATTAACCGCGGCGCGGTGGACTTTTGGCGCACGCCGGTGGACCTCGAGGCGGGGGCGCTGGTCGTCGCGGGGGTGCTGAAAGGGCGCGTGTGGCGCCGCCGGCTCTACTATTCGGCCGCGCGCGCGGCCCATGCCGGCGCCGGCACGGCGCTCTTGGGCGAAAGTCCCGCCATCCGCGCGGCACGCCAGGAGATCGAGACCATCGCCGCGGTCGACAGCGAGGGCGATGCGCCCAACCTGCTGCTGCTCGGCGAGACCGGCACCGGCAAGTCCGTCGCGGCGCGGCTGGTGCATGAGCTGGGGCCACGCGCCGGCCGTCCCTTCGTGCGCATCGACTGCGTCGGCCTGCGCCATCTCGATGCCGAGCGCGAGTTGTTCGGCGACGGCGAGGCGCCGGGCCTGCTCGAGGCGGCGGAGGATGGCAGCCTGTTCCTCGACGAGGTCTGCGAGCTGGCGCCCGAGCTTCAGGCCAAGCTGCTGACGGTGCTGGAAAACAGGTCGTTACGCCGCACCAACGACCGCCGCGAGATACCGTTGCGCACCCGTATCATTGCCGCCAGCAACCGCGATGTCGGCGCCGAGGTAAGCGGCGGGCGCTTCCGCGCCGATCTCTATTACCGCCTCGATGTGCTGCATATCCGCCTGCCGGCCCTGCGCGACTGCCCCGGCGATGCCGCGTTGCTCGCCTGGCACTACATTGCCGAGACCGCACGGCGCTACGGGCGCCAGGCGCCAGGGTTGTCGAAAGCCGCCGCGGCGGCTTTGGGGCGCTACGACTGGCCTGGCAATATGCGCGAGCTGGCCCATGTCATGGAGCGCGCCGTGCTGCTCGATCGCAGCGGCACCCTGGAGCCTGCCGCACTGCCGTTGATGCAATCCGCCGTGGCGGCAGGGCGGGGCGAGCCCGTCAATTCGCTGGCCGACACCGAGCGCGGCGCCCTCGAACGCGCGCTCGCCGAAGCCGGCGGCAACGTATCCGCCGCCGCCAGGGCGCTCGGCATCACGCGCATGACCATGCGCTACCGCATGGCCAAGCATGGTCTGTGACATCCGAAACCAAGCCGTATTGGTTTATATCAGCCATAATAGTGGCATTGATCGGTTTATTTAAACCAGTAGATATTCTTTTAAAACAATAAGTTACGCTAAAATTTTAACGATATTGTTTGACGGCACCTTCAGACGCCTTTACACCCTTCCCATAACAAGAGCGATCTATTCTCGGGAGGGATATCCATGCCACATCGGGCCCACCGGGCGGGCCGGCCGCTTGCCGCCGCCACCGCCATTCTTGTCGCCACCACGCCCGCCTGGAGCCAGGACGCGCCGGTTTCCGTGCTGCCCGACATCGAGGTCATCGGCACCACGCCGCTGGCAGGAACGGGAACGCCGATAGACAAGGTGCCCGGCAATCCCCAGACCCTTTCCGAGGAGGCCATCGAGCGTTTTCCCGGCATGCAGCTGACCGATCAGCTCGAGCGCCAGCTCGGCGGCGTCGCTGTCGTCGATGTGCAGAACAGCACGTTCCAGAAGGACATCCGCTATCGCGGCTTTGCCGCCTCGCCTCTGCTCGGCGAATCCCAGGGCATAGCCGTCTACCAGAACGGCGTGCGCATCAACGAGGCCTTCGGCGACACCGTGCAGTGGGACCTCGTGCCCGAGCCGGCCATTCGCAACATGGCGCTGGTCAACAACAATCCTGTCTTCGGCCTCAATGCGCTGGGCGGCGCCATCGCCATCGACATGCATGACGGCTTCAGCTTCCAGGGTGTCGAAGGCGAGGCCTACGGCGGCTACTGGGAGCGTTATGGCACGGAAGTGCAGGCCGGCTATGCCGGCGAGACCTTCGGCGTCTATATCGCCGCCGATCACCAGAACGACGAAGGCTGGCGCAACGACTCGCCATCCGACCTGTCGCGGCTCTATACGGATGTCGGTCTGCAGGGCGACATTTTTTCGTTCAACTTCAATTTCACTTACGCCGACACCGACATGAACGGCAACGGCCTCGCCCCCACCGAGCTGCTGGACCAGAACCGCCGCGCCGTCTTTACCTGGCCGGACAACACCCAAAACGAGATATTCTTCTTCCAGGGCGACGGCTCCGTGGATGTCAGCGATACCGCCTCGATCCAGGCCAACGCCTATTTCCGTCGCATCGTGCGCACCACGCTCAACGGCGACGAGGTCGAGGCGGACGGTTGCGACGGCGGCGCCGGCACCATCGCGCTGCTGACCGGCGACGGCAATCTCGCGGCAACCTTCGGCGCCGCCACCCGGGCCGCGCTGATCGCCAATCCGGACGACTTCATTTGCGAGGAGGAGACCGCAGGCGAGGCCGAGCTTCTCATCGGCGCCGACGGCCAGCCCATAGCCTCATTCGCCGAGACCTATGCGGCGAAGAACACCTCCTCGACCCAGACGAGCTCCTTCGGCACGGCCATACAGGGCGTGTTCGAGAACGACTGGCTCGGTATCGAGAACACCTTTATCGTCGGCACCGCGCTCGACTTCTCCCAGACCAAATTCCACAACAAGCAGAATCTGGCGGCGATGACCCTCGACCGCGGCCTCCTGGAACCGGGCTCACCCGTTCTGAGCCTGCAGAAATATGAGGCCGACGCGGCCGGCGGCGGGTTCGAGGCCGGAGGTGCGACGCCGACGCAAATCAAGAACACCTCCGAGGCCATCGGCATCTATGTTGCCGACACCGTGGACGTGACCGATCAGCTGACCATCAGCGCGGCGGCCCGCCTCAACCACATCCAGACCAGCACCACGGACAACTTTTCGTACAACGCGACGCGTCTCGGCAACCTGAACGGCGAGCACAGCTTCACGGACGTGAATCCGGCGCTTGGCTTCACCTATAACTTCCCGGCCATCTCGACCACGCTGTACGGCAGCTTCGCCCGCAATATGCGTGCGCCGACGCCGGCCGAGCTGGGCTGTGCCGATCCCGCCGCACCCTGCCGCTTCCCCAACGCCTTCGTCGCCGACCCGCCGCTCGAGCGCATCGTCGCGCAGACCTTCGAGGCCGGCATGCGCGGCGCCGTTCCGGGACTGCCGGAGGATCTCGACATCAATTGGAACGTGGGCTTCTACACCACGACCAATTTCGACGACATCATCTTCGTTTCCGCCGGCACCGGCCTGGCCGCGGGCTACTTCCGCAACATCAGCCGGACCGTCCGCCGCGGCGTGGAGGTGGGCGCCAACGGTGGTTGGGGCCGGCTGGGCTGGTACGCCAACTATTCTCTGACAGATGCCAAGTACAAGGCGAACTTCCGGGTCACCTCGACCAATCACCCGCTCGCGGCATCGTCCCCCGGCGGCCGGGACATTGCCGTCGAGAACGGCGACGACATCCCGGGCATCCCGGATCACACCTTGAACCTCGGCCTCGACTACGCGCTGCTCGACGACTTTGTGGTCGGCAGCACGCTGGTCGCGCGCTCAGGCGTCTATCTGCGCGGCGACGAAGGCAACTTCCTGCCGCGCACCGACCCCTATGCGGTGGTCAACGCCCATGCGTCCTACAATTTCACCGACTCGGTGGAGGTGTTCGCCCGCGTCGAGAACCTGTTCGACACCAACTACGAGACCTTCGGCGTGCTCGGCGAGACCGGCAACGAGGTGCCGATCTACGAGCTGCCGGGAGGCATCACGAACCCGCGCTTCCTGTCGCCCGGCCAGCCCTTCGCGGCCTATGTCGGCGTGAGGATTCGACTGAACTGAGCGCCGCCCCGCAAGCGGGCTTCTCAGAGGCCCGGCTTGTGATATAGGCTGCCGCCGTTCTGACGAGGGGCGCGGGTCCGGACCGGACCTGCGCCTTCGCGTGTCGAGACACGGAGCCAGCGTTGTAGGAGATGGCATGACGAGTGAAATAGGCATGTTCGCCAGCGCCTTCGAGCTGCTCGCCAAGGGCGGGCCGGTGATGATGGTGCTGCTCGCGGTCTCGGGCCTGGCGGTGCTGATCATCGTCGCCAAGCTGCTGCAATTCGCGCGCCTCGGCCTCGGCGACCTGCGCTTCGTCGATCCGGCCATGACGGCGCTCGACGGCAGTGAGCCCAAGGCGGCGCTGGCGCTGCTGGCCAAGCGCCGGCACCCGGTGGCGCGGGTGATGGAAAGCGCCATCGCCACCGGCACCGACTTCCGCCTCGGGCCTGAGGACCGCGATGCCGAGATCAGCCGCGTCGGCAGTGCCCAGGTCCGCGATCTCGAAAGCCACCTGCGCGGTCTCGAAGTGATCGCCAATCTCAGCCCGCTGCTCGGCCTGCTGGGCACGGTCATGGGCATGATCGGGGCCTTTGCCGAGCTTGAGGATGCGGGCTCCAAGGTCGATCCCGCCCTGCTTGCCGGCGGCATCTGGGAAGCGCTGCTGACCACCGCCTTCGGCCTCGTCATCGCCATTCCGGCGCTGGCCGCCTATTACGTCCTCGAAGGCCGCGTGGAGAGCATGCGCGCGGCCATGAAGGATGCCGTGACACGCGTTCTCGGCAGCACCGTCGCAAGGCGCTGAGGCATGGATTTCGGCGAACAGGAACGCGCCAAGCCGCAGCTCAGCATCGCGCCGCTGATCGACGTGGTGTTTCTGCTGCTGGTCTTTTTCATGCTCGCCGGCTCGTTCATCCGCCAGACCGCGCTGGATCTTGCCATGGGCCAACGCCCCTTGCCGGCAGAGGCGACGGCAACGACGGCCGGACCCTTGCTGATAAGGGTCGCCGGCGACGGCAGCATCACTCTCAACGGCCTCGTGCTCAGCCTCGATGCGCTGGGCAGCGAGCTGCTCGGGCGCGCCGAGGGCGATGCCGAGCGCAAGGTGACCTTGCGGGCGGCCGATGCGGTGGCGGTGCAGAGCCTGGTCTCGGTGATGGACCGCATCACCGGCGCCGGCTTCCACAATATCCGCCTGGCGCCACCGGAGTCGTAGGACATGGAATTCGCGGGCAGGGAGCGTTTGCGCGGCGGCATCAACATGGTGCCGTTGATCAATATCGTCTTTTTGCTGCTGATCTTCTTCATGCTGTCGAGCACCCTGGTCACCCCCGACAGCCTCGACGTGACCTTGCCCGAGTCGGAAACCGCGCGCGCCGCCGAAAGCCAGCCCATCGTGCTCATCGTCGACAGCGAAGGGCGCATCGCCATCAACAATCGCGAGCTGCCCTCAGACGAGGTCGCGGGCCGGCTTGCGGGGCTCGCGGAGGCCCATGCCGGGGCCGGCCTGGTGATCAAGGCCGATGCCGGGGCGACCTATGCCGAGCTCGGCAGCTTCCTGCGCGCCGCCAAGAGCGCCGGCATCGAGCGCATCGCCCTGGCCACCCGCGAGCCCGGGCCTGAGGAGCCGGCACCGTGAGCGGCGTCCGTTCCTACGAATTCGTTGCCGCGGCCGTGCTTTCCGGCGTCGTGCACGTGGCTGCCATGGCGGGCCTCGTGTTCTACCAGGTGGCACCCGACGAGGAAGCTCCGGCGCCGATGGTCTACCTCGAGCTTGCGGCGCTCGATGCGAGCGCGGGGACCGAAGGCCCCGCCGACCCGGCCATGGCAGCGGCGCCAAACCAGCTGGACGAGACGGCCGAGCCGTTGCCGCCCGATGCCATGACGCCTGTGCCCTTGGCCCCGCCACCGCCGCCCGAGTTGGCCGAGATCACGCCACCGGAGGATCTGAGCGAGCCGCCGCCGCCCGAGCTTACCCCGCCGCCGCCGGACGAGACGCCGATGCCCGAGCTGGCACCGCCACCGCCCGAGCTGGCCGAGATCACGCCGCCTGAGGAACTCGCCGAGCCGCCGCCGCCCGACCTCACGCCGCCACCGCCGGAAGAGGCGCCGATGCCCGAGTTGGCGCCGCCGCCGCCCGAGCTGGCCGAGATCGTTCTGCCGGACGACCTCGCCGAACCGCCGCCGCCCGAGCTTGCGCCACCGCCCGAGGTGTTGCGCATGCCCGATCTGGCGCCGCCGCCGCTGCGCGAGCTGGCAGAGGTGATCTCGCCGGACGACCTTGCCGAGCCGCCGCCACCTGACCTGATGACACCGCCGCCGGAACGCCCGCCGCTGCCCGAGCCCATTCCGCTCGAGCGCCCGGAGCCGCCGCCGTTGGAGCTGGCTGCCCTGCCGCCTGAGCTCGAGCCGCCGCCTGATCTGCTACCGCCGCCGCCGCCACAGGCCTTGCCCGAGACCTTGCCGCCGCCACCGCCGCGGCGCGACGAGCTGGCCGAATTGCCGCGGCCGCGGCCGAAGCCGCCCGTGCGTCGCGTCGAGACAGCGCCGCCGGCGCCGGTTCCCGTCGCGCAACCCGAGCGCACGCCACCGCCGCCGGCTGTCGAGGAAACGCCGCCGCCGCCACGCCGGGTCGCCAGCCTGCCAGCACCCGTGCCGGCACCGATACCGCCGCCGGCACCAAGCGGGCCGTCGCCGGAAGCGCTCAAGGCCTATGGCGGCAGCCTGTTCCAGGCCATCAACACCACCGCCGCGCGCAACTACCCGGCCCGGGCGCTGCAGCGCAATCGTCAAGGCACAGTGCCGGTGCGCCTGACCATCGACGCCGAGGGCGCGCTGCTTGCGGTGGAAGTGCTCGATGACAGCCAGGCCCATTCGAGCCTGGTCAAAGCCGCCGTCAAAGCGGTGCAAAGGGCGGCGCCATTCCCCGCCTTCGGCACGGACCTCGGCAACGGCCAACGCCAGTTCGACGTGCGCATCGTCTACAAGATCCGCTGAGCAGGGCAGGCGATGGCATTCATCGAGACAGACGAGCAGGCGCTGGCGGCCATGGCCGCTGGCGACGCGGACCAGCCAGTCGTTATGCTCAACCTGCTGCGCTATCGCGAGCGCGCGAGGGATGGCTTCGGCGTCGACGGGCTGAGCGGCAGGGAGGCTTACGCCGTATACGGCCGGCGCTTTGCCGAGGAGATGCATCCGCGCTATGGCGGCGAGCCGATCTGGATGGGCCGGGCGCTTACCAGCATCATCGGCCCCGAGGCCTGGGACGTGGTGATCCTGGTGCGCTACCCGACACGCCGTCAGTTCATCGCCATGCTCGACGATCCCGACTATCGCGCCATGGCGCCGATCCGCGCCGCCGCCGTCGCCGACAGCCGCCTTATCGAGTTGAGCCAGCTCCTGCCCAAGCCGAGCTCGGTGCCAGAAGTTCGGTGACAGAGTTCGGTGACAGTCACTGAACTTTAAAGAGCATTATATTTTCTATTGCCACCTTAAGTTTGGTGACTGTCACTGAACTTATAAGAGAGTTAATTTTCGGTATTGCTATTTTAAGTTTCGTGACTGTCACCTAACTTCCTTCCTGAGCCGCCCGTTCATCCTCTTGAATTGCGCAGGCCGTGTGCGTAACGGCCCGCCATCAGCGCCACCCGCCTGGCCAGACCGCCGAGCCTCAGGATCGCCGTCTCCAGTAGCCTGGCATCGGTCGGGAAGGCGATGGCCTTGGGCTGTACCGCGGTGTCGACCGTGACCCGCGCCAGATCGCTTTTCTTCAAGGCGCCTGTGTCATGGCCAGGCGCAGGCATTCGGCCAACAGGATGTCGAGCCTGTCATGCGCTCCCCCCAGATCCCGAGGCCCCGAGGGAATCACGAATGGCCCGAAAAATGAATTCCAAATCGTGGGAAAGATACCCTGCGTCAGCACCTTTCCTGCAACTCCAAAACCGCCGTCAGCCCGAAAAACTATGCACCGACAATGACTTCGGTGTTCTTCCTAGACTCAACATCCAAGTACGCCACCGATCTTGTCTTGTCGGATCTCGCTTGGTGTTCCGTAGCCGAGGCATTTTCTTGTCCGAGTGTTGATTCGGGTGAGTGTGTCGGCAAAATTCGACATGTTTGCGTGATGCACATCACAGTCGGGGGGCGAAATCAGCGGTATATCTCTAATTACTGAGTTCGACCTCCCCCCTGAAAAGGGCCGCGCCGGCGTCCTCCCCGCCAGCCGCGGCCCTCATCTTTTTCGCCTTTTGTCTGCTTTGGCAGATGCCCCACGGCGGCCAGTCGCCGCCAATCGTACCAAATCCGTAACAGCCCCATGCTATGCGCTCGGGATTGCGGAGCGGGATCGCCATGCCAAGGAGGGGCGTCAGACATGTCCACAGAGCTCACGCCAAATTCGCGATTCGGACAGTGCGGCAGCCATAGCGAACGGAGGGTCGCTCTCGCGTTAGCCAGCCTGTGCGTTCTCACCGCGCTCGGAGTCTCGGTGGCCGATGCCGCGCCGGGCTATTTCACGGACAGCGGCCAGGCATTGGGTAATGCGATCAGCCACGACGTGGCGCTCGGCGACCTTGACGGCGACGGCGACCTCGATGCCTTTGTCGCCAATCATCGCGCTGCGGATACGGTTTGGCTCAATAACGGCAGCGGGACGTTTGTCGACAGCGGCCAGGCGCTCGGCCCCTCGACGAATGTGGATCTCAGTTTGAGCCTTGCACTCGGGGATTTGGACGGCGACAACGACCTCGATGCGCTCGTCGCCATGCAGTGCGCGAGCCCCTGCTCCGATGGCGCGCATATCTGGTGGAACGACGGCAACGCCGGCTTCTCGCATGGCGGGCTGCTCTTCAGGAAACCTTATGTCCAGGAGGTCGCTCTCGGCGACCTGGATGGCGACAACGATCTCGACGCGTTCATCTGTCTCACTGACGACACCTTTTCATTCCAGGACCATAAAGTGTTCCTGAACGACGGGGCGGGAACCTTTACCGATAGTGCTCAGCCATTGCCGGTTTCAGGATCGTGCTCCCAGCTCGCGCTGGCCGACATCGATAGCGATCTCGATCCGGACGTGTTGATCCTGCATCCGGATCGACGCTTTTCGAGTCTGTTAAACGATGGCAATGCGGGTTTTACGGCGTTTGCCCAATTCGGTACTGGCAGCGCTGGCGCCTATGCGCTTGGCCAAGCGCTGGGGGATGTCGACGGCGATGGCTTTCTCGACGTCGTCGTTGCCAGCACCCGTTCCAGCGCTCACATCTGGTACAATGACGGGACCGGATATTTCCAGAATGTATATCAATATCTGAACCCGACGTTCTTTTATCCGTTTCCCGTCGGCCTGTTGCCCAGCTCGGACGTGGCCGTAGGCGACCTCGACGGCGATGGCGACCTCGATGCCTTCGTCGGGCATTATGTCGATACAAGCCCGCTCCATGCGGCCGATCGTGTTTGGCTCAACGATGGCGGCGGCGGTTTCGTCAACACCGGGCAGGCACTGGGGACGTCCTGGAGCGCTCGGGTCGCCTTGGGAGACTTGGACGACGACGGCGACCTGGACGCGTTCGTCGCGAATGGCGATTACGGTGCCGTTCCCGAGCCTGGCGAGCCCTTAAGCTTTGTACCGCAGCCCAACAGCGTGTTGCTCAACGGTGTTTTCACGGATAGTGACGAAGATGGCATAGAGGATTGGTTCGATAACTGTCCGCTAAACCCGAACACCGACCAGGACGATTTGGATTTGGACGGCCTGGGCAATGCCTGCGACGCCGATGACGATGCCGACGGCGTGCCCGATGCCAGCGACAACTGCCGTTTCACTTTCAACCCCGACCAAGCCGACCTGGATGGCGACACAGCGGGCGACGCCTGCGACGACGACCGCGATGGCGACGGCTGGAAGGACACGTCGGATAACTGTCCGTTTGCCCCGAACCCCGAGCAGGCCAATAGCGATGGAACCCTCGACGGTGGCGACGCTTGCGATCCCGACGACGACAATGACGGGCTTCCGGACGGCGAAGACAACTGTCCGATTCACGACAATTGGGATCAGGCCGACCAGGATGGCGACGGCATAGGCGACGCCTGTGACGCCGATGGCGACGGCGACGGGGTCGACGAC
>CAZVDW010000168.1:0-8153 GCA_964625645.1 uncultured Rhodospirillaceae bacterium | reverse complement strand
AGATGCCCGGCCCAGATGCGCAGCTCGCAGCTCTCGTCGAACGCTGGCGAGAAAAAGGGAAAGCCGCAGATATGGTCGAAATGGGTGTGGCTGAAGAACAGATCGGCGGAGAAGTCTTTGGCGACGCCACGCTTGCCCTTGAGATCGGAGCCCAGGGCGTGAATGCCGGTGCCCGCATCGAAGATCAGCATGCGCTCGCCGCAGCAGACCTCCAGGCATGCCGTATTGCCGCCGTAACGGATCGTCTCCGGGCCCGGACAGGCGATGCTGCCCCGCACGCCCCAGAAGCGAACAAAAAAGTCGTCCGTATCGGCCAAGGTCCCCTTCCGGCCAGGGCCCCCCAGCCCCAGCTTTCGTCCTCGTTTCCCGCTCTTGCGAAACGACGATACGCGAACACGGGCGCATTGCAACACGCTTATTATGGCGTAAGCTCAACCGGCCAATAAGGAATGCGACGCCATGGACATATTTGACGATGCGCCGCGGCCGTCCGCGGATGACAAGACCCTGCCGCGCAAGCTCGACAGCCTGTCGGTGGACGCGCTCACCGACTATATCGGCGAGCTCGAGGCCGAGATCGCGCGGGTGCGCGCGGAGATCGAAAAAAAGCACGGGCTGCACACGGCGGCCGAACAAGTCTTCAAGAACGGATAGCGCCATGGCAGAACCGAAATTCCTCGACTTCGACACCCTTGCCCTGCATGCGGGGCAACATCCCGACCCGGAATTCGGGGCGCGGGCGGTGCCGATCTACCAGACCACGTCCTACGTTTTCCCCGATACCGAGACCGCCGCCTCGATGTTCAACCTGGAGCGCGGCGGACATCTCTATTCGCGCATCAGCAACCCCACCGTGGCGGTGCTGGAAGAGCGCCTGGCGGCATTGGAGAAAGGCGTCGGAGGCATCTGCACGGCCAGCGGCATGGCGGCGCTGCATCTCGCGGTCTCGACCCTGATGGATGCCGGCGGCCACGTCGTGGCGTCGAAGTCGATCTATGGCGGCAGCTACAATATCCTCTGCCACACCCTGCCTCGCTTCGGCATCACGACAAGCTTTGTCGACCCCCGCGACCCGGCTGCGTTCAAGGCGGCGATACGCCCCGAAACCCGACTCATCTTCGGCGAGACCCTAGGCAATCCGGGCCTCGAGGTCATGGATATCCCCGCCATCGCCGAGATCGCCCATGGCGCGCGCGTGCCGCTGATGATCGACAACACCTTCGCCACCCCCCAGCTTTGCCAGCCGCTCACCCTCGGCGCCGACATCGCCCATCATTCGGCGACCAAGTTCCTCGGCGGCCATGGCGTGGCTATCGGCGGCGCCCTGGTCGATGGCGGGCGCTTCGACTGGGAGGACGGCGACTTCCCGACCCTGACCGAGCCCTACGAGGGCTATCACGGCCTCGACTTCGCGGAGGAGTTCGGCCCGGCGGCGATGATCATGCGCGCCCGCGCCGAGGGCCTGCGCGATTTCGGCTACTGCATGAGCCCGCAAACCGCCTTCTACATCCTCATGGGCGTGGAGACGCTTGCGGTGCGCATGGCGCGGCATGTGGAGAATACGCGCGCCGTGGTCGAATATTTGGTGGCTCACCAGGCGGTCGACTGGGTGACCTATCCGGAGCTGCCCGAGCATCCCGACCACGACCTTGCCAAGCGGCTGCTGCCCAAGGGCTGCGGCGCGATCTTCTCCTTCGGCATCAAGGGCGGTCGCGAGGCCGGGCGCAAGTTCATCGAGCGCCTGCGGCTGTTCTCGCACCTCGCCAATGTCGGCGATGCCAAGTCGCTGGTCATCCACCCGGCCAGCACCACGCACCAGCAGATGAGCGCCGCCGAGCTCAAGGCGGCCGGCGTGGGCGAGGAGCTGGTGCGGCTTTCGATCGGCCTCGAGGACGCCGACGATATCAAGGAAGACTTGGGCCAGGCGCTGCGCGCCTCGCAGAGGAGCTGAGACGATGATCGAGGTCGAGGTTGACGGCAGGACCGCGCACGCTGCCACCGGCGGCAAGACTTTCGACGCCTCGTTGCCGCTCGTGGTCTTTGTTCACGGCGCCAATATGGACCACACGGTCTGGGCGCTGCAAAGCCGCTATTTCGCCTATAACGGCCATGGCGTGCTGGCGCTGGACCTGCCGGGGCACGGCCGCTCGCAAGGGCCCGGGCTCGACAGCATCCCCGAGATGGGCGCCTGGATCTGGCGCCTGGTCGATGCCGTCGGCGGCGGTGACGCGGCGCTTGTGGGGCACAGCATGGGCGCCCTGGTGACCCTGGAGGCGGCAGGCCAGGCGCCCGGTCGCTGCCGCGCCCTGGCTCTGGTCGGTGCCAGCGCGCCGATGCCGGTCAGCGACGTGCTGCTGGCCGCCACCCGTGAGAACCCCTCACAGGCACGCCGCATGATCATCTCCTATGCCTACGGCCAGCGCAGCCATATCGGCGGCATGCGCGTGCCCGGGCTGTGGATGTCGGGCGGCGGCCTGTCGCTGCTGGACCGCGGCGACGATAGGGTGCTGGCCCAGGATTTCGCGGCCTGCGACGCCTATGACCAGGGCATGGCGGCGGCGGCAGTGACCTGCCCGAGCCTGGTGATCTGCGGCGACGACGACCGCATGACACCGGCGCGGGCGGGACGCGCGCTGGCCGCCGGCATTGCCGATGCGCGGGTCACGGTCATTCGCGATTCCGGCCATATGCTGCCGGCCGAACAGCCCGATCGCACCCTTGATGCGCTTGCCGGTTTTCTCTGAGTTGGCGGAACGGATATTGAGCGATTGTGGTCGGCGTGGATTTTCTGGCATGATATGTGTTCAGTCGGTCCGAATGCGTGGCCGTCACACGAGACATAGGGGAGGACGACAAGAAAATGGGAACGTATCTTAGCGAACGAGAGTTAGCGGGCCTCGAGCCCGTGCAAAGCGGCTTCGCCTCGGCCGTGCCGACGCAGTGCATCTCGAACGGCGAGTTCAATCCGCTGCCGCAGACGCCGCAGCAGAAGCAGGTCGAAGAGCGGCTTGGCGAGCTGGCCGACCTGCACGGCGCCAAGCAGGGCCTGGACCGTCGCGCATTCCTGCAGACCAGCTGCGGCATGGCAGCTGCGTTCCTGGCGATGAACGAGGTCTTCGGAGACGTCTTCGACGTCAGCGAGGCCGAGGCGGCAACGCCCGAGATGATGGTGGAGCGCGCCGCGGCGATGCAGCACCAGTTCATTCTCGACGACCAGACCCATTTCCTGCATGACGACTTCAATCAGGAAGGTCTGCTCGGCCTTGGCGTTTTCGCAGCAGAGCATTGGAACCCGGCGCTCGATCCGGCCGATCTGTCGCTCTACTACTACAAGTTCGAGAACTTCGTGCGGCAAATCTTCTTCAACAGCGACACCAAGGTGGCCTTGTTGAGCGGCGCGCCGTTCGACGATCCGTCCTGGTGGCTGCTTCCGAACGACCAGATCAAGGAAGCTGTCGACATGGTCAACGAGGTTGCCGGCTCGCGCCGCATGCTCGGCCATTTCGTCATCACGCCCGGCCAGGACGGCTGGATGGACGAAGTCGACCGCGCCCTCGCCGATTTGGCGCCGGACGCCTGGAAGTCCTACACCATTGGCGATCCGCTCTCCGCCGCGACCAAGTTCCCCTGGCGCTTGGACGACGAAGAGCTGATGTACCCCTTCTACGAGAAGGCGCTGAAGGCCGGCGTCAACACCATCGCCATCCATAAGGGCCTGATGCCCGCCGACTATGCCGAGAGCTGGAAGGATGTCTGGCAGTATCAGACGCCGTGGGATATTCCCAAGGCGGCGAGCGACTGGCCGGACATGAACTTCGTGGTCTATCACGGCTGCCTGCGGCCGTTCCTCGAGCTTCCCGACCAGGTGCTGGCGCACTTCGAGGCGACCGGCGAGATCGAGTGGGCGAGCGACCTGGCCCGCGTGCCGGAAGAGCACGGCCTGTCCAACGTCTACGCCGAGCTCGGCACCAGCTTCGCCAACTCGGCGACCGCCAATCCGCGTTTCGCGGCGGCGCTGCTCGGCACCTATATCAAGCATATGGGCGTCGATCACGTGGTCTGGGGCACGGATTCGCTCTGGTACGGCTCGCCGCAGTGGCAGATCGAAGCCCTGCGCCGGCTGGAGATCCCCGAGGACATGCAGCAGAAGCATGGCTTCGCCCCGCTCGGCGGCGCCACCAGTGCCGTCAAGAACCAGATCTTCGGCTACAACTCGGCCTCGCTCTACAATCTCGATCTGCGCGAAGCCTACGCGCCGTTGGAGGAGGACAAGTTCGCCGCGATCAAGTCCATGTACGACGCTCAGGGCGGCCTGAGCAGCAGCGGCGCCGCTTGCGGCTTCATCGACAACTCGGCCGCGTAATCGGCTCGAGATCCTGACGAGGGCCGGAGACCACTGGGTCTCCGGCCCTTTTCTTTGCCGGTAGCCGGGCGTAAAACGGATGATGACTTCCGGTTACCGGCTGCCCGCCATGCAAAGGGAGAAAGCAATGGCAAGCGTACTGCGTCGAATTCGTATCCTGGCCGCGGCGGCGGCCCTGCTGCCGGCGCTCGCCTTCCTGAGCACCGAAGGCCGCGCCGACGATGCCGAGGACGGTCGCGAACATTACGTGCTGCTGTGCTCGAAATGCCATGGCAACATCACCGAGGACGCGCTTAGCTGGCGGCCCGAAAACCTCTTCCGGCAGGCCGTGACGATGCCACTCGGCCCGTCGCTGACCGGCGTCTATGGCCGCGAGGCCGGCATCATGTCCAATTACCCCTACTCGCGTGCCTTCCGCGCCGCCATCGAGAACCCTTTCGCGTGGGACGAGGATCCCCTCGACGGCTGGCTCTACAGCACCCAGGACTTCATCCGCGGCTCGACCATGTTCCTCAAGGTCGAGGACGACGCGGCGCGCGGCAAGGTCATCGCCTACCTCAAGAAATACGGCCAGCACCGGCCTGAATAGGGCTGGCAAGCCGATGTACAGGGATATCCTGGTTCACGCCGACGGCAGTGACGGCTGCGCCCGACGCATGGCGGCGGCGGCCCTCGCCAAGCGCCACGAGGCGCACCTGGTGGCCCTTTTCCCGCTCGAGTCGATCGACATGCCAAGCTACGTCACGGCGCAGATCGGGCCGCAGGTGCTGGCCGAGGCGCGCGCCATACGGCTCGAGGAAGCGGCCCGCGTCAAGGTGGACTTCGAAGCCGCGGTGGCCGCCGCCGGGGTGCTCGGCGAATGGCGCCAGCAGACCGGCGAGACGGCGTTGGTGCTGTGCCGCCATGCCCGCTATGCCGACCTGCTGGTCGTCAGTCAGCCCGATGCGGCCGAAAGCGAAGCCCGCGAGCCGACCTTTCCCGGCGAGCTGGCGCTGGCCAGCGGCCGGCCGGTGCTGATCCTGCCGCGGGCGAAGCTGCCAGAGGTCATCGGCCGCAAGGTGTTGATAGCGTGGAACGGCAGCCGCGAGGCCTCGCGCGCGGTGCACGATGCCTTGCCGCTGCTGGCGGTAGCGGAGGCGGTGACGGTGCTCGAAGTGGATCCGCCCGAGGCAGACCGCATTCCCGGCGCCGAGATCGCCGCCCATCTGGCCCGCCACGGGCTCGGCATCGAGGCGCGGCACAGCGTCGCGCCCGATATCGATGTCGGCGACGAATTGCTCAATGCGGCCAGCGACGGCGGCTGCGACCTCGTGGTCATGGGCGCCTATGGCCGCTCGCGGCTGCGCGAGGCGATGCTGGGCGGCACCACGCGGCATATGCTGCAAAACCTGACCGTGCCGCTGCTGATGTCGCACTGACGCCTGCCATGAAGAGCGTTCGCATAGGCTCGGGCGCCGGCTATGCGGGGGACCGCATAGAGCCAGCGGTGGAACTTGCCGAGCACGGCGATCTCGACTTCCTCGCTTTCGAATGCCTGGCCGAGCGCACCATCGCCAGCGAAACCCTTGCCATGCTTCACGATCCGGCGGCCGGCTACAATCGCCGCCTGGCCGAGCGCATGACCGCCGTGCTGCCGGCCTGTGCCGCGAACCAGGTGCGTATCGTCACCAACATGGGCGCCGCCAATCCGCTCGGCGCCGCCCGCGAGACCCGCCGCATCGCCAGCGATCTCGGCCTCGATACGCAGTGCGCGGTCCTCCTCGGCGACGACGTGCGCGAGACGGTCGCCGCCATGCCGGAGCTGGTTTTGCTGGAAAGCGGCGAGCCTTTGGAGGCGATCCTGCCGCGGGTCGCCTCGGCCAACGCCTATCTCGGTGCCGACGGCATCCGCGACGCCCTGGCGACCGGTGCCGATGTAGTGATCACCGGGCGCGTTGCCGACCCGTCGCTGTTCGTCGGGCCCATGCTGCACGCGCTCGATTGGGATTACGACGACTATGGCCAGCTCGGCCAGGCCACGGCCTGCGGTCATCTGCTCGAATGCGCCGGCCAGGTGACGGGGGGCTATTTCGCCGATCCCGGCTACAAGGACGTGGCCGGCCTGGCACGGCTCGGCTTTCCCTTCGCGGAGGTGGGCGCGGACGGCTCGGTCACCATTTCCAAGGTGGCGGGCAGCGGCGGCCAGGTCGACGCCATGACCTGCACCGAGCAATTGCTCTACGAAATGCACGACCCGGCGGCCTATATCACGCCCGACTGCGTGCTTGATGCAACGGGCATCGACTTCAACGAGAGCGGCCGCGACCGCGTCGCGCTGGCCGGTGCCCGGGCCAAGCCGCGCACCGCCAGCTACAAGGTCAGCGTCGGCTATTTCGACGGCTATCTCGGCGAAGGACAGATCTCCTATGGCGGGCCCGGCGCCGTGGCGCGGGCGCGGCTTGGTGGGGAAATCGTGCGCGAGCGCTTAGGCCTGTGCGGCTTTTCCTACGATCAGCTTCGCGTCGAGCTGATCGGCCTCGACAGCCTGCACGGTCCCGCCGACGACCGGCCCGAGCCCTACGAGGTGCGCCTGCGTGTGGCCGGGCGCAGCGGCGACCGCCGCACGGCCGACGCGGTCGGCTGGGAGGTCGACACCCTTTACACCAACGGCCCGCAAGGGGGCGCCGGGGCGACCCGGTCCTTGCGCGAGATCTATGCCGTTCAGTCAGTGTTGCTGGATCGCGGCAAGGTCGCTCACCGCGTCGAAAGCGTAACCTGATGATCGTCCGCGACCTCGCCCACGCCCGCACCGGCGACAAGGGCCGTTGCGTCAACATCTCGGTCACGGCCTACGACGAGGCCGGCTTCGCGCGCCTCGAGCGCGAGCTCGACGAGGCGCGCGTCGCGGCGGCCTTCGCCAGCCTCGCCGACGGCCCCGTGACGCGCTACGCCCTGCCGCGGCTGAAGGCGCTCAATTTCGTCATCGACAATGTGCGTGGTGGTGGCGTCACGGCAACGCCCGCCATCGACCTGCACGGCAAGAGCCTGAGCGGCGTCATGCTGGCCATCGCCCTGTCCGGCAATCTGTCCGATGAGCCGCTCTGACAGGGCGCGCAAGCGCGAGCCCGGCTGGCTCGCCGGGGCCTTCCGCGCCGAGGCGCTGGCCGGCCACGCCCTGACCAACACCCTGCGTCTGGCTTCGCTGGCCGTCATCGCCGGCCTGATTCTTTATATTTCCGAGCCGCCCGACGTGTACGTGTTCCTGGCGATCCTGGCTTTGTTCGCCGCCCTCGGCACAGCCAGCTATGTTTGCGACCTGCGCTTCGGGCTGGGCTGGCCGACCTTCGCCTTCGTCGGCCTCGATTTCGTCCTGCTCACTCTGACCATCACCGTCGTGGCGCCGGCGCTCGAGCCCGAATGGCCGGCCCAGATGGTGCTGCGCAACGGCGGCATCGTCTATTACTACCTGCTGGTGACGGTGGTCGCCTTCAGCCATTCGGCGCCTCTGGTGCTTTGGGCCGGGGTCTCGGCGGCGCTGACTTGGAGCGCCGGCAATGTCTGGTTGCTGACACAGCCGGGAGCCACCACCAAGCTCGACCACCCCGGCGGCCAGACCGCGGCCGAGCATATGGCGGATCATCTCGTTGCCGGCTTCATCGACATCGACCGCTGGCTGCAGCAGGTCGTGGTGCTGTTGCTGGTGACGGGGACCTTGGCGGCTGTGGCGCGGCGCTCGCGCAGGCTGGTCGTGGGCCAGGCCGGGGCGGCGCGCGAGCGTGCCAACCTGGCGCGCTATTTCTCGCCCAACGTG
>CAZVDW010000167.1:0-5044 GCA_964625645.1 uncultured Rhodospirillaceae bacterium | reverse complement strand
TTCCACCGTGCTGGGCACGCCGGAGGTCGGCTGATGGCTGAGGTTGATATAGCTGAGATTGCCGCGCAGCCACTCCGGCCCAGCCGATGCGGACAGTGAGGTGCGCTGGATGGAGAGGTTGTCGCCGTTGACCCGGAAGCGCAGGCTGACATCAAGCCAGCGGGCGGGTGCCACGGTAAGGCGGCCGACATAATCGGAGAAATGGTCGGCCAGGCCCGTGCCCGCTTCGAAGGTGTCGTCGTCGCGCGCCCGCCAGGTCTGGCCGATCAACAGCTCCGACCAGCCGCCACCATTGCCGTAATGGGCCAGGCGAAGGCCGTAATTGGCGCGCAGACCGCTTTCGATGCGGTCGAGGCCGGGGTAGCGGTTGGCGCTGAACAGATTGGCGTCGTCGAATTCGAAGGACAGGCTGTCCTCGTTCGGAATCTCGGTCGGATTGCCGCCATTGGGGCCGGCGATGACTTGGACGATGGGCTCGACGATCTGGTGGCTTTCGGCGCCGTCGCGCACCCAGGGCCAGCGCCAATGGGCCTCGGCCTGGGGCACCACGCGGCCGGTGATCCCGTCGAGGCTGTCGCCGAGCGGCTGAGCCGGGTTGGTCAGCTCGGTGACCCGGTAAACGTCGCCGCGCAGGGACAGGCGCAATTTCGTGATCAGGCCGAAGCTCGAGACCAGGGGAATTTGCCAGCCGCCGGTGAGCGACAGGCGCTGGCTGTCGGCGCCCCTGGGCCTGCCGAGCACGCGCATATTGCCGTCGAAGGTCCAAATCCCGCTGCGGCCCGCCTCGCTGCGCCAGGCATAGTCGAACAGCGGCAGCACCCATGGCACGGTCTTCTCGTCGATATTGGGATCGAGGCTCTGGAAGTAATAGGCGTCGAGATCCGCCCGCACGCGCCCTTCGCGGCCATGCAGGTAGACATTCTGCAGCAACGCGGGCTGGCCGCGGGCGAAGCCGTAGCGCGCCAGATAGGTGGCGTCGGTCGAGCGCGCGATGTCGAAGCCGGTTGTCCAATAGGGGTTGAGGGCGAACTCGCCATAGGTGTCGATATGGCCGCGGGTGCGCTTGCTGAGACGGTTGTCGGCCGGCAGCCGGTCGCCGCGGGTGACGCTGCCCGCCACCTGGAAATACCCGTCCTCGGTCGCCTGGCGGTACTCCCCGGTCAGCACCGCCCCTTCCTTGGAGGTGATGATCGGCGTGATGGTGGCGTCGCGGTCGTCGGCGATATTGAAGAAATAGGGCTGGCCGTAGGTGAAGCCGAGGGCCGAAGTGCGCCCGAAGCTCGGCGGCAGGAAACCGGTCTTGCGCTCGACCGTGGGATCCGGGTGGCTGAAGAACGGCATGTAGAGCACAGGCACGCCGAACACCTCGAGGAAGGCGTCCTGATAGGAGATCGAGCGTTGCTGGCGGTCATGGATCACGCGCAGCGCCTTGACCTGCCACAGCGGAGCCTCGTCGGGATGGTCCTCGCAGAGGTCGCAGGGGCTGTAGACCACATTGGCAAGCCGCGTCTTGCCATCGGCGCTCAGGCGTCCGCCGCTGGCGGCAAGCCGGGAGCCATCGGCGAGCAGCATGCCGAGACCGTGCACCGCACCGCTCTTGAGGTCGCCGGTAAGCTCCAACCGCTCGGCAAAGATCACTTCGCCCGTTGCCTCGACCAGGGCGACGTTGCCCGTGGCGGTGACCCGGTCGTGGCGCTTGTCGTAGGCCAGCTGGTCGGCGCGCAACACGCGCTCGCCGCGGGCAAGCTCCACCGATCCCATGGCCGTGACGACGCCGGCCCGGTCGTCATAGGTGATCTCGTCGGCGATCATGAGCACGTTTTCGGCGTCGGCTTGCGCCTGCGCCGCCGCAACCAGGCCCGAACAGGCCCAGAGCAGCATCGCCGCCGACAGGATCAGATTCGCCAGTTTCAAGGCATCCCCCACTCTGCCATCGCCTGCGCTCAGGTCCCTCTCACATACAACAGCATGCCCGCTCCCGCCAGGACCGTGACGCTTGCCGGCGCCCAGGCCGCGAAAAGCGTCGGAATGCTGGCCGACAGGCCGAGTGCCGTAACCACGTCGGAGAAGACGTAAAGCACGAATCCCGTGAGCACGCCCGCGGCAATCATCAGGCCGCTGCCGCCGCGCCGCGTGCTGCGCAGCGAAAAGGTGGCCGCGATCAGCACCATGCCGAGCAGGAGGATCGGGCCGGCAAGGACCGAATGCCAGTAGAGGCGGTGCTTGAGGGCGGAAAAGCCCGCGCGCTCGAGCAAGGCGACGAATTTCGGAATCTGCCAGAAAGACAGGGTCTCGGGAGAGGAGAAGCTGTCGTGTATCTGGCTAATCGTCAGCTCTGTCGGAAATTCGTAAGTGGCATGGCGCTCGCCGAGCCGGTCCGGGGCCGTGATCAAGGCATTGGAAAGTATCCAATATCCGTCGGCCAGCTCGGCCGATGTGGCGTCGATGCGCTGCACGAAAACGTCCTTGCCTTCATAGCGGAAGATGATCACCTCGTGCAGCACCAATACCGGCTGCGTGATGCGCTGGGCGTGGATCACCGCTTCGCCCTCGTCGTCGGCCTGGCGCAGCCACAGGCCTGAGCTGGATACCGACAGGTTGGAGACGCTGCCGCGCAGATATTTGCCGTCGAGCTGCTCGTAGCGCGACAGCATGGCCGCCGCCAGGGGATTGACAGCAGAGACCGCGAAGGCGCCGATAGCCAATGCCAGCAGCAGTGCCGGCAGCAGCATCTGCCAGGTCGAGACGCCGCTGGCGCGAACGATGGCCATCTCCTGGCTGCGGGTCAGATGGGCCAATGTCAGCATCACCCCCATGAGCACCGAGTAGGGCACGATTCGCTGCGCCATATAGGGCAGGTGCAAAGCCGCCATGCCCAGCACCACCGTGAAGTCGGCCTCGGCCTCGCCGGCGGCGCGGCGGCTGAGCTCGACCAGATCGAACAGGAAGATCAGGGCCGCCAGGGCCAGGAAGGCGATGCCGATGCCGACCAGGAACTGGCGCGCAAGGTAACTCGACAGGGTCCAGGACAGGCGCATCGCTTCAGGCTGCTCCCGGCGACAGCAGCCGCACCGCCACGCGCCAGGGCCGCTCGCTGACCAGCAGCGCACTGGCCGCGGCGGCAACGGCGACCAGCAGCAGGTAATAGCTCGCCGCCAGGCCGGGGCTGCCGACGATGGCGCTGCCAAGTCCGAAGGCGGCGCCCTGAAAGCTCAAGGCGACGCCAATGCCGCCGAGGATGCGCAAACCGCGGCCGCGCCGGCCGACTTCGCCTGGCAATAGCGCGGCGCAGCCGATCAGCGCCAGCACCACGGCATAGAGCGAGCCGCCCAGGCGGCGATGGGCCTCGGCACGGAATTCGCGCACATGGCGCGGCTCGGCGGTCTCGCCGGGGCTGACCAGCTCGGGTAGAAAGCGCTCCTTGGCTTCGCGGAAGCGGCCCGGGGCGAATTCGGGCGATTCGCCGAAATCGAAGGCGTAGGACTCGAAGTAGAGCATCGACAGCCGGCCGTCCTCGGCGTCGATCTGCTGCCGGCTGCCGTTGAGCAGCACGAAGCGCGGGCCCGACGGGGTCGCCACCAGCAGGCCGCGCTCCGCCATCACCGTCGCCGGCTCGACGGGGTCGCGCTCGTCATGCACCAGGATGCCCGACAGCTCGCCGTCGGATTCGCGCCCGCGCACATAGATGGTGAGCCCTTCGACCGGCGTATTGAAGACGCCTTCCTGCAGCAGCACCGAGGCGTAGGATTCGCGGATCTCGAACTGTTTGTCCTTGAAGACCCGGAAACCGGCCGGCATCAGATAGAGGTTGATCACCAGCACCGCCAGCATCACCAGCAGCCCGAGGCCGACCGCAGGCGCGGCCAGGCGCCAGTTCGACAGGCCGACGGCGCGCAGCACCACGATCTCGGAATCGACCAGCAGGCGGTGATAGACATAAAGCACGCTGGCGAACAGCGCGATCGGCAGGATGACGCCGAGCACCGACGGCGTGAGCAGCAGGGTCAGGGTCAGGAAAAGCCCGATCGACAGGCCCTTGTTGATGATCAGGTCGACGAAGCGCAGCGACTGGCTCAGCCAGATCACCCCTGTCAGGCTGAGGCTGACCACCAAAAACGGGCCAAGCAGTTGCGCGAAGATGTAACGGAAATGCCGGTGCATGCGGCAACAAGTTAAACAACTTCTTCCCCTCCCTGCAACATCGGCTAGATTGGGCCCAACGCAACCCCGAGCACGGATATCGCCATGAACATTACTTTCGCCAAACCAAGCCTCACCGCTGCCGCGGCCCTGGTGGTCGGCTGTGCCGAGGGCGGCACGCTGACACCTAGCGCCGTCCGCCTCGACAAGACCTCTGGCGGGGCGCTGAGCAAGGCCATGGCGCATGCGCGCTTCGAAGGCAAGGCGGGACAGACGCTGACCGTGATGGCGCCGGCCGGCGTCAAGGCCGGCCGCATCGTTCTGCTCGGTCTTGGCGGCGGCAAGGCGCTTGACGAATTGGCGGCGGCGAAGCTCGGCGGCGCCATTGTCGCCTGCCTGGCGATGTCCGGCGAAAGCCGCGCCGCGGTGGTCGTCGAGAAGCCCAAGGGCTGCAAGCTTGCCGGCAGCGAGCTGGCGGCGCGGATCGGCCACGGCGCGCGGCTGCGCTCCTATCGCTTCGACAAATACCGCACCAAGCAGAAGAAGACCGACAAGCCCTCGCTGACGCGCCTGAGTGTCATGTGCCCAGACGCGACCGCGGCCCGCGCCGCCTTCAAGCCGCTCGACGCGCTGGCCGATGGCGTGGCGCTGACCCGCGACCTGGTCTCGGAGCCGGCCAACGTGCTCACGCCGCCGGTCTATGCCAAGGAGATCCGCAAGCTGTCTCAGGACGGCATCGACGTCGAGGTGCTCAGCGAGGCGCGCCTGCGGCGCATGGGCATGGGCGCCATCGTCGGCGTCGCCCAAGGCAGCGAGCATGACGCCCATATCGTCGTCATGCGCTGGAACGGCGCCGGCGCCCGCGGCAACAAGGCGCCCGTCGCCTTCGTCGGCAAGGGCGTGA
>CAZVDW010000166.1:0-6725 GCA_964625645.1 uncultured Rhodospirillaceae bacterium | reverse complement strand
GGTCAATGTGCCACGGCTCGAGCTCGACCTCCTGCGCGTGCCCCATCGCAACCTGCGCGACCTGCTCGGTGAGGAGATTCTAGGCGAGTCGCTCGATGGCTGGCGGGCGGACATGGTCGCCAACGATATCGGCGCGCCGGTCTGGCATGGCGAGCTGACCATCGACAGCGAGGCCAATCGCGAGGTCACGACGCGCCTGCCGCTGGACTCCCTGGTCGACCCGGTGGAGCCCGGCGTCTACGTGCTCACCGCGGCGACGGCCGAAATGCAGGAATATTCCTGGGAAGACCGGCCCGCCCAGTGGCTGGTTATCACCGATCTCGGCATTACCACCTATTCGAGCCGCGCCGGCCTCGACGTGCAGTTGCGCTCGCTCGCGGCGGCGGAGCCCGTGTCTGGCGCCGCCTTGCAGCTGATCGCCCGCAACAACGACTTGCTGGCCGAGGCCGTGAGCGACGGCAGCGGCTGGGCGCACTTCGCGCCGGGTCTGTTGCGCGGTGCCGGCGGCGACCGCGCGGCACTGGTTACCGCGCGCGTCGGCGACGACGACTTCGCCTTCATCGCCCTCGACGGACCGGGCCTCGATCTTTCCGAGCGCGGCGATGGCGGGCGTGCCACCCAGGGACCCCTCGAAGCCTTTCTGTTCAGCGAGCGCGGCGCCTACCGCCCCGGCGAGAGCGTGCACCTGCGCGCCTTGTTGCGCGACGCCCACGGCGACGGTATCGGCGGCCTGCCGCTGACCGTGACCGCCACCCGCCCGGACGGTGTCGAAGCCTTCAAGACCGTGGCCGAAGGCGATGCCGCAGGCGGCTACGCGGTCGAGATTCCCATCGCGCTGGCGGTGCCGACCGGCCAGTGGCACCTGTCCGCCCACACCGATCCGGACGGCCCCGCCGTCGGCCAGCTCTACGTGCTGGTGAAAGACTTCGTGCCGGAGCGCCTGGAACTGTCGCTCACCGCCGATCGCGAGCGCCTGGCGGCAGGCGACCCGCTCACCATCACGGCCCAGGCCGACTATCTCTATGGCGCGCCCGGCGCCGGGCTCAGTGTCGGCGGGCGCATGGTGGTCGAGCGCGACCCCGCGCCCTTCGCCGATTTCGCCGACTATGCCTTTGGCCTCACGGACGAGTTCGAGCAGAAGGTGCAGCGCCTCGACCGCATCGATTCGGACGAGAGCGGCCGCGCCGTCTTTGCCACCACCGTGCCGGCGGGCCTCGACGCCTCGGGGCCCTTGCGCGCCCTGGTCTCGCTCGGCGTGCGCGACACCGACGGTCGCGAAGTGCGTCGCGGCATGAGCCTGCCGGTTTTCGCCACGCCCGTCGCCATCGGCCTCAAGCCCCTGTTCGGCAATGGCGGGGCCGAGCCCGTGATGGACGAGGGCGGCGAGGCGCGCTTCGAGGCCATCGCGCTGGCGCCCGACGGCAAGCCGCTGGCCGGGCGCATGCTGACCCTGCAATGGCTGCGCGAGATCCGCGATTATGACTGGTATCGCGACTATGACGGCTGGCATTACCGCGTCACCGTGCATGACAGCCCGCTGGAGCGCGAGCTGGTGACCACGGACGCGGACGGGCGCATCGCGCTTGCGCGCACCTTCGACGGCTGGGGCACCTATCGGGTCGATGTCTATGACGACGAGACCGGCGCGGGTGCTGCCGTCGCCTTCCGCGCCGGCTGGCGCGCTGTCTCCCAGGCGCCTGATACGCCCGAGGCGCTGAGCCTGGCGTTGAGTGACGAGGATGTGGTGCCGGGCGACGAGCTCAAGGTCTTCATCAAGGCGGCCTTTGCCGGCAAGGCGACCGTGGCGATAGCCGGTGAATCGCTGATCTGGCGCGAGAACGTGACCCTGCCCGCCGACGGCGCCGAGATTGCCATACCCGTGGGCGAGGACTGGCGCGGCGGCGTCTATGTCATGGCCACCGCCTACCGGCCGGGGACGGAGGAGACCGGCCGCGTGCCGGCCCGCGCCCTCGGCATGCGCTGGGTATCGGTCGATACCGCCTCGCGCAGTCTCGACGTTGCCATCGAGGCACCCGAGGAGGCACGGCCCGGTGAGATCGTTACCGTCGCTTTGCTGGCCCAGGGCGCAAGCGCCGAGCCGCTCTATGCCACGCTATTCGCTGTCGATGAAGGCATATTGCAGATCACCGACTTTGCGAGTCCGCGCCCCGAGCCCTTCTTTTTCGGCCAGCGCCGCTTTGCCTTCGACGTGCATGACTATTACGGCCGCGTGATCCGTGCCGCCGACGGCGACAGCGCGGCTTTCGAACTGCGCGCCACGCCCCGGGTCGGCGGCGGTGCCGCGGCGCTGCGCAATCTCCTGGGCTCCGGACGGCGGACCTTCAAGACCGTGGCGCTGGTTGCCGGGTCGGTGGCGCTCGACGCCGACGGCAGGGCCGAGGTCACGCTGGCGCTGCCCGACTTCAACGGGCGCTTGCGCCTGATGGCGGTAGTGCACGGCAAGACCGCGCTGGGCTCGGGCGAGGATGCCATGCTGGTGCGCGCACCGGTGTCGCCGAGATGCTGCCGCCGCTGTTCCTGGCCCCGGGCGATGTGGCCGAGACCGCCTATCGCATGCACAACCTCTCCGGCCCGGCCGGCGAGTACACCGTGACCCTGACGGGCGAAGGGCCGCTGACCGTGCATGCCGAGCCATTTGTCGTCACTTTGGTTGCGGACGGCAAGGCCGACACGCGTTTTCCCGTCGAGGCGACGGAAGCGGGTGACGCCGCCTTGGCGCTGCTTATCGAGGGGCCGGGCGAATATCGCCAGGAGCGCCGCTGGGAGCTGGCGGTGCGCCCGCCCAGGCCATGGACCAGCGAGCGCAACCTGGCCCTGCTTGGTCCCGGGGAATCGCTGGATCTTGCCGGTGACGATCTGGCGATCTACGAGCCCGGCACGGGCGAGCTGTCGATCACCGTCAGCAACCGTCCCGACCTCGATGTGCCGGCGCTGCTCGCGGCGCTCGATCGCTATCCCTATGGCTGCCTCGAGCAGAGCATCAGCAGCACCATGCCGCTGGTCTATCTCGACGAGGTCGACACGCTGTGGGGCGGCGGCAATATCGACCGCGCCACCTTGCCCGGCCGTATCGCCACCGGCATCGCGCGCATCGAGGCCAAGATGACCAGTTACGGTGGTTTCGGCCTGTGGTCGTCGTCCGACGCCGTGGAGCCCTGGTTGACGGCTTACGCCTACGACTTTCTCGACCGCGCACGCAGCCGCGGCCATCGCGTCTCCGACGAGGTGATGGAACGCTCGGGTGAGTGGTTGCGGCGCTACCTGATGCAGGATTCGGCCGCTGATCATGTCTCGGCCAAGGCCTATGCCCTGATGGTGCTGACGCGCTCCGGCGTGCTCGGCGCCAGCGAGGCGCGCTATTGGGCGGAGCGCCTGGCGCCCAATGCCAAGCGCCTGCTCGCGCTGGCACAGATCGAGGCGACACTGGCCCATTCGGGCGATGCGCCGGCGGCGCCGGCGCTGGCTTCGCTGACCGCGGGCGAGAGCGCCAAGGGCGCGCCGCCGACACCGGCGGTCTTCTACGGCAGCTACGGCTCACCCCTGCGCGACATTGCCGCCGCCCTGGCAACAGTCGGCCCCGGGGGGTTGGAGCCGAGGCTTTGGAACAAGGGCGTGGAGATCCTCGAGCGCGAATACGAGGCGAGCTATTACACCAGCACCCAGGAGAAGGTCTGGTTGCTGCTGGCCGCGCGGACCATGCTGCAGAACACCGGCGACGGCATGAGTTTTTCCGTCGGCGACGAGTCGGTAGCCGGGCGGCAAGAGCCCTACTACAGAACCTTGAGCGCGGCCGAGATCGCCGCTGGCTTCAGCGTTCGCAACGACGGCCAGGCCGGCGATCTGCGCGTCTACGGCACGCGTACCGGCGTGCCGGCCATGACCCTGCCGCCGGCGCATGCGAATATGGTCATCGAGCGCCGCCTCTACAGCCTCGATGGGGCGCCGCTGCGCTCGCGCTCGCTGCGCCAGGGTGAGCGTGTGCTGGTCGTGCTGGCGGGGCGCTCGCTGTCGCGTTGGGAGCACCGGGCGCTGGTGGTCGACCTGCTGCCGGCCGGGCTGGAAATTCAGCAGGGACAGTTGGGCGGCAGCGAGCTTGCCAAGCTCAACATCCCGAGCGAGCCCAAGGGCGAGGCCAATTTCGCGACTGGTGCGGACATCGAGCTGGTGGCCATGGAGTATCTGACCGAGCCGGAATACGAAGCCGTGCGCGACGACCGCTACGTGGCGGCCGTGGACCTCGACCGCAATCGGCCATCCTTTACGCTGGCCTATATCGCGCAAGTGGTCACGCCCGGCGTCTACGCCTATCCGGCGGCGACCATCGAGGACATGTACCGGCCAGAATATTTCGCCCGCACGAACGAGGATACGCTGCGGGTGATGACGGCGCGCTGATGCGGTTTCGCTGGCTCATCGTTGTCGCACTGGCGCTGGCGGCGCCGGTGCTGCTGTTGCCCTGGCTGGATGCGCGCTATCCGCCGGACCTGACGCGGCTTGGCGACCTCTCCTTCGCGGTCGAGGATCGCGAGGGCCGGCTGCTGCGCCTGTTCTCGACCGCCGACGATACGGTCAGGCTCGCCGCCGCCGCCGATGATGTCGACGCGGTCTATCTCGACATGCTGGTGGCCTTCGAGGACAAGCGTTTTTGGCAGCATAACGGTGTCGATCCGCTCGCCGTGTTGCGTGCCGCGGGGCAGGCCATCGCCAATGCCCGCATCGTCTCCGGCGCCTCGACGCTGACCATGCAATGCGCCCGCCTGCTCGAGCCGCGTCCGCGCACCCTGCGCTCGAAGCTGGTCGAGATGTTTCGCGCCTGGCAGCTCGAGCGCCGCTTCGACAAACGCGAAATTCTTGGCATATATCTCACCCTGGCGCCCTTCGGCGGCCGCCTCGAAGGCGTGCGCGCCGGCAGTCTGGCCTATTTCGGCAAGGAGCCTCTGCGCCTCAGCCCGGGCCAGGCGGCGCTGTTGGTGGCGCTGCCCCAGGCGCCGAGCCGGCTGCGCCCCGACCGCCATCCCGAGCGCGCGGCGGCGGCTCGCGCCAAGGTGCTGCGCCGGGTCGAGGCCCGCGGCGTCATCGCCCCGGCGGATCTGCAAACCGCCCTGGTCGACGCCTTGCCCGCCTTGCGCTCCGACACCCCCTTCCTGGCGCCGCATCTGGCCCGGCGCCTGCGCCGCGAGACGGCCGGAGATGTCGTTCGCAGCACCGTAGACCGCCCCCTGCAGGAGCGCTTGGAGGCCCTGGTCGGCAACGAGGTGGGGCGCTTCGCGGCAGCCGAATCGATCGCCGTGCTGATCGTCGATACTCTTGAGCGCTCGGTACTGGCCTATGTCGGCTCGGCCAACTTCGCCGCTGAGGGGCGGCGTGGCCAGGTCGATATGGTCAGCGCCGTGCGCTCGCCCGGCTCGACCCTGAAGCCTCTGATCTATGGCATCGGCTTTGGCGACCGGGCGCTGCATCCGGCGACGCTGATCCGCGATGCGCCGAGCCGCTTCGGCGCCTACCAGCCGCGCAATTTCCGCCGCGGCTATCTCGGCGAGGTCAGCGCTGCCGAGGCCTTGCGGTTCAGCCTCAACGTACCGGCGGTGAAAGTGCTCGACCGCATCGGCCCGGTGCCCTTCGCCGAGCGCCTCGGGGCGGCGGGCATCCCGCTGAGACTGCCCCATGCCGGCGCCCGGCCCAGCCTGGCCATGGCGCTCGGCGGCGTTGGCGTCACCCTGGAGGAGCTGGTGCGGCTTTATGCGGCGCTGGCCGGCGACGGCGTGCCGCGGCCCTTGCGCTTCACCGATACGCCCCTGTCGTGGCCCGCCGCAGAGCCTCTGATCGGGCCCCAGGCGCGGGATTGGGTGGCGCGGATACTGGCCGGTGTGCCGCGCCCGCAAGGCTTCGCCGAGGCCGGCGGCATCGCCTTCAAAACCGGCACCTCATACGGCTTTCGCGATGCCTGGGCGCTGGGTTTCGACAAGCGTTACACGGTCGGCGTCTGGGTTGGCCGCGCCGACGGCACCGCCAGTCCGGAGCGCACCGGCCTCGATGCCGCCGCACCGATCCTGCTGCGCAGCTTCGCCCTGCTGCCCGAGGCCGAGGGCTACGCGGCCTGGAACGAGAGCATGGACAGCGCGCCCGCCGGCCTCGCCAGGCTGGAGCGCGCGGCGCCCGGCCAGGCACGGGTGGCCGCGCCCAGCATTCAGTATCCCATCGATGGCAGTGTGCTGCGTCTTGCCGATTTGCCCCACGGCCTGGCGCTCGAGGCCAGTGGCGGCCAGCGGCCCTTGGCCTGGCTGGTCAACCGGGCGCCCCTGGCGGCACCCCGCTGGCGCCGCCAGGCAAGCTGGCAGCCGGACGGTCCGGGCTTCGCGCAGGTCACGGTGATAGACGCCCTCGGCCGCTCCGCCGCCACCACCGTGCGCATCGTCGAGCGCTGAGGCTTTACCAGGGACGCTCCACGTCGGGGTCGCGCAAGCGGGCGTCCTGCCATTCCTGGCGCTGGCCTTCGGCCTCGCGGGTCTTGCTGCGCACCAGCTCGATGATGTCCTCGGCTTCTTCCATGGACATGGTGAAGCGGGCGCCGGAACCGGGGCTGCCGCTGGAGGCACCGTCGTCGTTGGCCAGGCCCTTGGGCGGGGCATCGCTGGCTTCGCCGGCCTGGCTCTGGGCCGACTGGTTGGTCACCGGCTGCGCCCCGGGGCCGGGCTGATTGCCGG
>CAZVDW010000165.1:0-3964 GCA_964625645.1 uncultured Rhodospirillaceae bacterium | reverse complement strand
CGCCAGCAGCGACAATGCCGCCTCCGTGAAAGCCCACATGTTAGCCTGGCGATCAGCCATGCCGGTCTCGAGCGTGATCACCTTTTCGCGCGGACCGGACACCGCGATGCAGGTATGACCCGGCGCATCGCCATAGCGATTGCCGGTCGGCCCGGAGGCGCCCGTCTCGGCCAGCCCCCAGGTGCTGCCAAGATGCTCGCGCATGGTCCGGGCAAGCCACAACGCATAGGGCTCGGAGGCGCTTCTCACGCCGTCCAGGGCCGAACCCGGATCGGGCAGCAAAGCGCCCCGCGCCACCAGCGTGTAGACGACACCGCCACCGAGGAAATAGGCAGAGGCACCCGGCACGGCCAACAGCGAAGCGGAGATCAAGCCGCCGCCCGACGATTCGCTGACCGCGACGGTCTCTTCCGCAGTGATCAGTCGCGCCGCAACCGGCGCGGCGTAGGTGGTCAGATCTGTCATGCCCCACCCCTAGCGGTTCTTGGATGGACGGTCAATCGTTCCATCGCGACGCTGCCATGAAACGCGTCGCCGGACCGCTCGCCGCCACCATGTTGGTGCAGACCATGGTCGCGATGGCGGTCAGTGCCCTGCCGGTGTTGTCGCCGGTGCTTGCCGAAACCTATGGCCTTCGCTCCAGCCTGATCGGCATATACGCTTCACTGGTATTTGCCGGCGCAATTTTTTGTACAGCGCTTGGCGGCACCCTGGTAAGCCGCATCGGCCCCATCCGCTGCAGCCAGGCAGCGCTCCTCGTGGCAGGGGTCGCTCTGGCGGCGAGCGCCAGCGGACCGCTGGTGGCGATCCTCGTCTTCAGCGTCGTGACGGGCATGGGCTACGGCCTGGCAACGCCGGCGGCAAGTCATATCCTGGCCCGCGTGACACCGCCCGAGCGGCGCGGCGTCGTGTTCTCGGCCAAGCAAAGCGCGGTGCCGATCGGCGGCCTGTTCGCGGGCTTGTTGGCGCCCGTGCTGGCGACGGCGTACGGCTGGCAGGCGGCCATCGCCACGCTTGCTGTCGTGGTCGCGGCAACGTCACTGGTGATAATTCCCTTGCGCAGCCGCCTCGACAGCGACCGCGACCCCTCTGTCGCCGTATCATTGCGCTCGCCGCTGGCGGCGATCGTTGGCGCGGCACGCGACCCGGCGCTGCGCGGACTGACCGTGGCGGCCTTCGGCTTCGCGGCGCTGCAATCTTCGATCTTCGCCATATTCAGCGCCTTTCTCGTCGATCGCGGTGGCCTCGATCTGATCACGGCGGGCCAGGCCTTCGCCACCTTGCAGACAGCCGGGGTTGTGGCACGCCTGACCCTGGGCTGGGTCAGCGATCACTGGCTATCGGCGCGCAGACTATTGGCCTTTGTCGGCATCGGCATGACCGCGGTAAGCCTGCTTGTGGCGCAGCTCGACCCGAGCTGGCCCTTGCTCTCGGTCTTCGCCATGTCGGCACTGGTCGGCTTCGTCGCGGCCGGCTGGCCCGGGGTTTATCTCGCGGAAATCGTACGCTCCGTACCGGCCGAGCGGGTGAGCGTGGCAACCGGCGGCACGGTCGCCTTCAGCTTTCTCGGTGTCGTGGTCGGCCCGGCGCTGTTCAGCACCATCGTCACTCTATCGGACAGTTATGGTCTCGCCTTCGCCATCTTCGGCACGGTAACCGCGTGTGTCGGTATCTGGCTCTGGCGCGGGGCACGCTAGAAATCAGGCGCCTCGCCCCTGGCAAGGGTTTCTATCAAGAGCCGGTGGCGCGGCAATAAATCAGCCAGCGCGAAACGCTCAAGGATGGTTTGGCGCGCGGCTGCACGCATGCCGTCGAACTTTTTCGGTGCGGCCAGCACTTCGCCAACACGCGCGGCGATTTCCTCGGGCGAAAAAAGTCGACCAGCAAGCCATTGCCGCCGTCGGCCAATACCTCTGTCACCGGCGGCGTTGCCGAGCCGATGATCAGACATTCGCAGGCCATGGCCTCCAGCATCGACCACGAGAGCACGAAGGGGACCGTGAGGTAGACGTGAGCGCGCGAGACCTGCAAGACCTTGAGATAGTCGCCATACGGTAGCCGGCCAAGGAAATGAATACGTTCACGGTCTATGGGAGCTTCCTCGAGGAACTGCTCGCGATAACTCTCCCCGTCCGGCAGCCGCCGGCCATAGCTCACCTCGTCTCCCCCAGCCACCAGGATATGGGCATCGGGCCTCTGCTCGAGGATCAGCCGGGCGGCGCGCAGAAAGTGGTGAATGCCGCGATAAGGCTCGAGATTGCGCACCGCATATGTCACCACCTCGTCGTCCCGGGTAAGCTCGCGCCCATCCGCCAAATGCCAGCGCGCCGCCGTATCGGCAGCCACCGCTGAGGTGTCGATGCCATCATGCAGCACCGATATTCTGGAGCGGAAGAAGGCCGGATATTGCGCCCGTTGCCATTCGGTGGGACTGAGCCCCCAGTCGGCGCTTTCCAGGCTCACCAATTGCGCCGCATTGCGGCTGCGCACACGCGCATTGTCGACGTCCGAGCAGGGAAACTCGGGATCGAAATTCACGTCCGCGCCCTGGGCATGATAGAAAAATTCGGCGTAGAGCAGCCGCGGCACGCCGGGAAAGACATCGTTGACATACATGTCCTCCCCCCAACCCGGGTGGGCGACGATCACATCGGGCCGATAGCCCTTCCGCTTGATCGCGCTCGCCACACGAAAGACGGCCTGGCCGTGGCGCACCTTGCCTTCGTAATCGCGGACGAACGGGTTCGTGCTCATGCCACTGCCTTCACGCAGGGTATAGAGCGCATTGCGAACGCCACGCACCCGCCCAGCAGTGGTCTTGCCGATAGCGACCAGGCCGTGACCACCCTCACGGGCATAGGACAGGGCCACATGGCGGTATTGGGCCGGAAAATTCTGGTGAATGAAAAGAATGTTCATGGCCGACTCTCGATGGTGCGTTGTGCAGACAAGGGGCACCACCTTACGCGATTCCGGGCACAAATCGGGCAATCAGGTGGGCATGCGCGCAGGATGCGATCCTGCTCAATCTTGACCATCACCGATTTGTTACCGCCTTGGCCCCACAATTAGAGGTATCTCTTATAGGGGGGTGTTTGCGAAGAGGGGCAATATGCAGGGATTTCGCGCCTACCCTCGATCTGCAAAGCGAACCGCCAAAGGGGCGCTTCGCCGGCCGGCAATACTCCTGACCGCAACACTTACGCTGGGAATTGCCCCATCAGGGCTATGGGCCCAGGCAACCACGCCTTCCCATGCCTACCAAACGGTGCAAACCGTTTTGAGTGAAATCCGCCTGCTGCACGAGGCGAACTTCAGCGATCCCGAGCATGGGATTGCAGTACGGTCGGTCGATAACCGGCTGCCGCGCCACGTTTTTCAGAAGGCACGCGAGGTTCTGGCCGATCTCCATATGCTGCGGCGAATCAATGGACTGCCACCCCAGCCATTGCCCGAGCTGGCAGCAAAACCGGTGACACCGGAAGACGTTCAAGATTTGGTCCTCGACATACTTGCTGGAGTTCGCGAGCTGCGGCCCATATTCGGTGTCGTCAGCGAGCCGGAAGCGGTAGCGCTCGAAGAAGGACGGGTGCCCTCTGACGTATACCGGGAACTCGACGTGCTGGCACAGATGGTCCGTGGCCTTGGCACGCCACCGATCTTACCCAACGACGTCTATCGTGTCGCTCACACCGTCAGGCGGGAGATTCGTGTCCTGATTGGCGGACCGGGCGCTGACACGACATCAACCGTACCTGCCCGGGACGTCGCGCCGGCCGACGTCTACGACAGTGCGCATAGGCTGCTCGGAGAGCTGGCAAATTTTGTTCAGAGCCACCCGGAATGGCCGGTCGCAGGCAGTATTCGGCCATACCCAAAACATCACGGCGAAATCATGCCGCAAGACGTGCTCGAAGTGATGAACAACGTTCTGGCGGAGGTAGGCGCCATAAGGCTGGCGGCG
>CAZVDW010000164.1:0-13622 GCA_964625645.1 uncultured Rhodospirillaceae bacterium | reverse complement strand
CTGGCAGGTGCGGCGGTGGTGGCAGTGGTCGTCGCCGCCATCGCGCTGTGGCCCTCGACCGAGCCGCCGCCTGAGTCGCCGCCGATGGTCACCGCCGATGGATCGCCGACAAACGATCCGGTGCTTGCCATGCCAACCGGTCCGGCAATCGCGGTGCTTCCTTTCGACAATCTCTCAGGTGATCCGGGACAAGAGTATTTCGCTGACGGGTTGACTGAGCAATTGATCGCCGCGTTGACGCGTTTCAGGCTCCTGCGCGTGACGGCTCGCAATACCGTCTTCCAATACAAGGGCCAGTCGGTGGACATTCCCACCGTCGGAGCTGACCTCAAGGTCCAGTACATCATCGAAGGCAGCGTGCGCCGGGACTCGGACATTATCCGGGTCACCGTGCAATTGCTCAATGCGGGCGATGGCAACCACCTCTGGGCCGAGACCTACGAGGAGGACCTTTCGTCCGCCAGCATGTTCGCGCTCCAGGACGAGATCATCGGCAAGGTCGCCGCCACTATTGCCCAGCCTTACGGCATCGTCCTCAGCGCGGAAGCGGTCCGCCCGATCCCCGAGAACGCCGACATTGGCGCCTTCGAATGCGTCCTGAGGACCTATGCATACTACCAGGTCATCTCGCCCGATGAGCATATTCAGGTCAGGGAATGTCTCGAACGTGCAGTCGCACAGGCGCCGGACTACTCCGAGGCCTGGGGCGTGCTCGCCTTCGTCCACATGGATGAGAGGCGATACGGCTTTAATCCCCGACCCGACTTGTACGACGCCTACGATAAGGCGCTAGAAGACGCGCGCCAAGCGGTCTGGACGGGGCCACGAAATGCCACTGCGTATCAAGCCCTCGCATCGACCTATTTCTATCGCCACGAGCTGGACCAGTTCTTGGAGGCTGCCAACCGGGCGGTCGCGCTCAATCCCAATCACTCGGAATTGATAGCCGAGATGGGTATCTCCATGGCCTTCATGGGGGATTGGGATACTGGAATTCCCCTTCTGGAGAAGGCGGTCGCCCTCGACCCCCACCATTCCGGCTGGTACCAGATGGGGTTTTTTTACGACGCCTATCGTCGAGCGGACTATCAGAAGGCGCTGCTTGCCGCCCAGAAGATGAACATGCCCGGCTGGTATTGGAACCACATGTTCCTCGCCGCCGCACACGGTCAATTGGGAAATCTCGAAGAGGCGAGCGCTGCGATCCGTGATCTCGAAGAAACATACGGAACTCCAACGCTGTCGGCCATGCGGGACGAACAGGCGACGTTCAACATTCCCAGCGATCTGGCCGAGCGCTTTCTCGACGGCTTGAGAAAAGCCGGCCTGTTCGACGAGCCCGAAGCCCCCTCCCGCCCCGTCATCGCTGTCCTCCCCTTCGACAACATGTCGGGCGATCCAAGCCAAGAGTACTTCGCCGACGGCATCACCGAGGACATCATCACGCGGCTGGCGCAGTTTCCGGACATTCTCGTGCTGGGCCGCAACACCACCTTCCAGTTCAAGGGCGAGGCGGTGGACGTCAAGGAGATCGGCGCCAGGCTCGAAGCCGACTACATCGTCGAAGGCAGCATCCGCCGGGCCGGCGAGACGGTGCGGGTCAGTGCCCAGCTACTCGATACGATGAGCGGCGGCCATATCTGGGCCGAGACCTACGACCGCGCCCTCGACCCCGCCAATCTCTTCGCCATGCAGGATGAGATCACCGAGGCTGTGGCCAGCCGTATCGGTGATCCCTATGGCGCCATTCGCGATGCCGAGTTTCGCCGCCCCTCCCGGCAAGCGCCGCAGCACCTGTCTTCCTACGAGTGCATTCTGAGATATTTCGAGTACATGAGGCTCTTGACGGAAGAGACGCACCGCGTGGCACGGGATTGCTTCGAGGCGGTCGTCGAGCTTGAGCCTGACTATGGCGAAGCCCTGGCATTTCTTGGCGACCTGTACTTGGAGGAGGTCGCGTTCGGTTACAACGTCGTCGCGGAGTCCTCACTCCAAAGGGGACTCGCATTGGCCGAACGGGCCGTCGCGCACGATCCGGGCAGCGGCCCTATACGCGCTCGGCTGGCCCGCGCGCTCTACCTGAACGACGACCCTGAGCGCGCCATCCGCGAGACTGAGGAGGCCTTGCGGCTCGAGCCCAGCAATGTTGATGTCATCTCGCTAGCTAGCGAAGTCTTTACGAACACCGGAGCGTATGATCGCACCGCGGAAATGATGGACATCGTCACCGAGTTGAACCCCAACTATCCGGCCTGGATGCATTGGCAAATGGTCAAGGTCCACTTAGCACGGCGCGAATATGGCCTCGCGATCAAGGAACTGGAGATGACGCAAACAGGGTGGTGGTTCTGGACGCACGCCTTTCTTGCCGCAGCCCATTGCGGCGACGGAGACACGGCGCGAGGGCGAGAGGAGCTTGAAGCCGCCCTGGCATTGAACCCCGGCTTCGCCGAAGTGTATTGGGCGGATATGTATTTTTGGAACAAAAGCGACGATGTGCGGCCTATGTTCGATGCCGTCAACCACGGCCTAGAAGCCTGCGGCTGGGAGGTGCCGCCCGATCCGGGGCCGGAGGCCTTTGCCGCCATGCCGTGAGCCCCCTCACCCGCGATAGGGATACTCGGCAAACAGCTCGGGCTTGAAGTCGAGGCCGTGGCCGGGGCGCGTGGGCGGGGTGATGAAGCCGTTGACGGCTGGCACGGGGTCGACCCAGAGGTGGTCGTACCAGCCCATATATTCGAGCCATGAGGGGTTGGGGATGGCGGCGTTGAGCTGGACGCTGAGCTCGGGGAAGACGTGCGGCGCGATGGTCAGGCCCGAGCGGTTTGCATGCTCGGCGATCACGCGCAGCTCCGTATAGCCGCCGCGCATGATGTCGGGCTGCAGGATGGGGATCTTGCGGCTGGCGAAGAACGGTTTCAAGTCGTGGTGGGTGAAGTGGTTCTCGCCGCCGACCACGGGCGTCGTGATGGCATCGGCGATGGCGTGGTAGCCGTCGAAGTCGTCGGCCATGACCGGCTCTTCGAGCCAGGCCAAGCGGTAGTCGTCAAGGCGGCGGCCGACGCTGATGGCCTCGTCCGCGCTCCAGCCCTGGTTGACGTCGACCATGATCTCGATGTCGTCGCCGAGTGCGGCGCGCATGTCGCGCACGTTTGCCACGTCCTCGTCGTGGGAGAAGACGTGCGCGACCTGCATCTTGATGGCCGTGAAGCCCTGTGCCACGTAGCGCTCGGCCTTCTCGATCATGCCGTCGTGGCCAAGGCCGCGGAAGCAGCCCGAGCCGTAGATCGGCAGCGGGTCACCCGAGCCGCCCCAGAGCTGCCAGAGCGGCTTGCCGGCGGCCCTGCCCTTGAGGTCCCAGAGCGCCATGTCGAGCGCGGACAGCGCCATCACGGTGATGCCCATGCGGCCCTGGATGAAGGTTGCCTGCCACATCTTTTGCCACAGGCCCTCAACGTCATCGCCATCCTCGCCGAGCAGCAGGGGCTTGAGCATCTCGTGGATGCACATCTCCAAAGTGCGCATGCCGCCCGCCAGCGGGTGCAGGTGGCCGGTGCCGATGGTGCCGTCGTCGCGCTCGACCTCGACCACCAGCAGGTCGATATCGCCGAGAGTGAGAAAGCCGGTCCGGGGCGGGTCGGTGAAGGGCACGGAGAGCAGGCGGGTGCGGATGTCGGCGATGGTCATGGCAGTCCCTTCGTGGCGAGGCGCTTTGCGAGGGCGAAAAAGGCGCGCTTGCGGGCGGAGCCGATGGTCCAGTCCACGGGCACGCTCTGGAAGCCGCATTCGGGGCCCTCGCCGTCGAGGCGGTAGTCGAAGAAGCCCCAGGAGGCGTATTCGCCGAGCGCGGCGACGAAGTTGTTGTCGGGGGCGTCGAAAGCGTAGTGGTCGTCCTCGTTGAAAAGGATCGGCATGGGGCGGTAGCCGGGGACGGCGCGGGTCTGGCGCACCATCTCGCGGATGCGCGCGGGCTGCTCCACCTTGTTGCCGTGCAGCAGCAGGAAGTCGCTGGCGCGCACCACCTCGCTGCCGGGGACGCTACCGCCGCCGTATGATGTGCCGACCAGGAGGGCGCGGCCGGTCTTGGCGCGCCGGATCAGCTCGTGCACGCGCTCGGGCCCGAGGATGGGCTGTTGGTAACGGATGTTGCACTCGTTATTGATCTCGAGCAAAACATTGCCATGGCCGCAGCCCACCAGCCAGTCGGCCGCCCCGTCGACGGCGCGCATGATGGCGGCCTCGTCACGCAACACCTTTTCCTGGCCGAAATAGAACAGCCCGAGGATGACCACCATGCCGAGATCATCCGCCGCGTCGAGGATGCGCCCCGCGCGCGCCATGGTGTCGTCGCGCAAGGCGCCATCCGCCGCGAAGGCGGAGTTGATCCAGGGCTGGTCTTGCGAATAGCCGTAGGGACTGCCGCCCTGCAAATTGAGCGTGAAGGCGAGCAGGCCGTGATCGCGCCAGCTCGCCATGGCGGCGATGAACTCGGTGGTGTTGCGCTCGGCGTCCCAAACGCCGGTGTCGGCATAGGCCCAGAGCTGGCGCGTCTCGTCGTTGCGGTCGTCGAAGACGCCCTGGACCAGGCGGGCATTGAGCAGCAGACCCTCGACGCCGTCCGCGCCTTCGTAGGTCGGGCGGCCGTTGATGAGAAATTGCGCCTCGCGGATCGCCACTCGCGTCTTGCCGGTCATTGGGCTTGCCTGCCTAAGGCATGTGTCGGCACCGGCCGACGCCAAGCCTGCTAAGGGGTCAACAATCCAGAAACCGCGCAAAACCCTCCACCGGCTCGCGCTCGGTGCGGAAATTGTTTTCCGGCGCCGAATGGTCGACATGGCCCATGGACATGCCGCAGATGACGGTCTCGTCGTGGGGGATGACGAGGTGCTTGCGGATGATGTCGGGGTAGCGGGCGAAGGCGGCCTGGGCGCAGGTGTGCAGGCCCTTGGCGCGGGCGGCGATCATGATGCTTTGCAGGAACATGCCGTAGTCGAGCCAGCTGCCGATCTTCAAGATCTGGTCGATGGTGAAGATCATGGCCACGGGGGCATCGAAGAAGCGGTAGTTGCGGGCGTGCTGGGCGTGGGTCTTCTCGCGCTCGCCCTTGGCGATGCCGAGCGCGCCGTAGAGCGCCCAGCCGACCGTGCGGCGGCGTGACTTGTAGGGCTCGGGAAAAGGCTCGTCGGGGTAATAGGGCACTTCCTGGTTGGCCAGGCCGCCGTCGTCGTGGGCGGCGAGCAGGTCGCGCTGCAAATCGGCACGGGTCTCGCCGCCGATCACGGTCACCTTCCAGGGCTGCATGTTGACGCCCGACGGCGCGCGCGAGGCCAGGGCGAGGATTTGCTCCACCGTCTCGCGCGGCACGGGCGTCGGCAGAAAGGCGCGCGCCGAGATGCGGCTGTCCAGCGCCGCCTCGACGGTTGCGGCGATATCGTCGTGCTCGATGGTATCCATGCAGGGCCTCCCGGTCTCAGGTCGGACCCTGCATAGCACCTATCGGCTCAGATGGCGACGCCGCGCGCGGCTTCCAGGATCTGCTCGGTGCCCGGCAGCTTGCCGAAGTCCTCCACGCCATCCTGGGCTTCGATGAAGACCCAGCGCACGACGCCGTCACGATCGATCATGAAGCGGCTGTCGAGCGGCGACGGCACGGAGTTGTGGGCCGTCTCTTCCTCGGGAGTCTCCTTGTAGCCCTCGGCCTCGTTCTTCGCGATCATCGCCGGCAAGAGTCCCGCAGGCGGATCGACATAGCCGCCGGCATCGATCGGCACTTCCATGATCGTCTTCATCGAGGACTTGCGCGGCCAGTCGTCCTCGCTCTCCGTGAACTCCTGCAACGGCACGCCATAGCGGCGATAGCTGTCGACGGTGGGATCGGTGCCGGCCAGGATCGAGGTCGGGCGATAGCGGAAATAGGCCTGGGCGCGATCAAGCGGCGTGATGATGACCATCGCCGATTCCACGCCCATGCCTTCGAGCTGCTTGTCGATCTGCTGGATCTGCGCCATGGCGCGGCGGCAGAACGGGCAGTGCAGGCCGCGCATGAAATTGAGGAACACCGGCGAGCGGCCGACGAAGTCGCTCAATGCCAGTTGGCCATCCTTGTTGATCGCCGTGACCGAGAAATCCGGCGCCTTGTCGCCGATTGTCAAAGTTCCGTTCTCCATCTCACTCCCCTTTTCTTTGTTCATTGGCGCCGCGGCGCCTGTGTGTTGCTCGCGCCGTCCCTAGCAGAGGAACGGCAATACCACCAGCGACTCGGCATCAAGCCCGGCGCTCTCGCAAACTTGCTGGGCCTTTTCCATATACCGCTCCGCGCCCGGAATGTCGTCGATATCGAGATGCACGGTGGCGAGGCCGTCATAGCAGGGAAAGAGGATCTGCGGCTCGTCGAGCTCCTCCGCCATGCTCAGCGCCTCGCGATAGAGATCGATCGCCATCTGCGGCTGGCCGTGACATTGGTAAATCTGGCCGAGCACTATCAGCGAGACCGGCAGATGGTCCACCAGGCCGAGCTGGCGGTCGAGGTCGATGGCGCGCTTGACCGCCTCCACCCCCTCGCCTTCGCAGCGCCCGGTGAAAGTGCAATAGGAGACGCCGAGATTGGCGTAGAGGCGCGACTGGAAGCCCATGTCGCCGATCTTCTTGGCAACGTCCAGGCCGGCGCGACAGGTCTCGATGGCGCGGCCCGGATCGAGCTCGCTATAGAGCACGCTCAAGTTCGTGAAAGCACGGCAAGCTACCTGGTGCAGGCCGTGCTCTTGCGCCACTTCGAGGCTCTTCTCCACCTGGGCGACGGCTTCCTGCGAGACGCCGAGGCGGGCCTGGGCCACGCCGATGGTGTTATAGGCCTCCGAGACGACGGCGGCCGCGTCGGCCTTGGCCTCGTCCGACAAGGCCGAGCCGTTGGTCGCGCTCAACAGCGGCTCGGCTTCCGCCAAGGCCTTGCGCGCCCAGGTCACGGCGCCGTCGCTGTCGCCGCTGCGGAAGGCCAGGCGCCCCATCTCGCGATAGAGATGCGCCGTCTCGACCTTGTCGTCACGCCCCTCGATCAGCCCCAAGGCCGCCTTGACGCGGGCAAAGGCCAGGCCACGGGCACCGGATTCCCAATGCAGGTTGGCGATCTTGCGATAGAGCCGCGCCTGGGCCGAAAGGTCGTCCGCTTCGGCATAATCGCCGAGCACGCTCTCGTAATGCTGCAAGGCCTCGTCACGCTCGCCCAGGGGCCCGAGCATATCGGCCAGGCTCTCCAGCAGGCCGAGGCGCCTGTCCTCCAGCCCTTCGCATTCCTCGATGGTCTCGAGGGCGCGGCGGTAATGCTTGACCGCATCGTCATTGGCAAAGGCGCGCCGGGCCCAATCGCCGGCTTCGATGAGATAGTCGATACCGCTCGCCTTGTCGTCGCCGAGGGTGAAATGCCGCGCCAGGGCTTCGAGGTCCTCGAGCCGCTTGGCGCGGCCCTCGCACAAGGCCTCGAGCGAGCGCCCGGCATTGCCATGCAGCTCCGTGCGGCGGCGCAACAGCAGGTTCTGATAGACGACTTCCTGCACGATCGAATGGGTAAAGCGGTAGGCTTCGTCGCCCTCGGCCGCGCCGGGCATGGCCTGGGTGCGCAAAACGTCCTCGATGAGCTCGGCGTCGCGCAAGCCCTCGAGAGCGGCATCGACAGTCGCCGCATTGCCGTTGACGCCCAACAGAAGCGCCCGGCCGAACTCCACGCCGAGCACCGAGGCCTCCTGGGTGACGCGCCGCACTTCTGCCGGCAAACGGTCGAGGCGCGATAACAATAAACCCTGGATAGTCAGTGGAATATCAAGAATTGCTACGGAATCGGAACAGCTCCAGCCACCATCCACTTCCTTCAGAACCTCCCCATCGATGAGGCTGCGGATGATCTCCTCGAGATAGAAGGGATTGCCGCTGGCGCGCTCGATGACGAAGTCGCGCAAACGCCGCGGTATTTGCGCCGCCGAAGCGCCGAACAGGCCCGAGATCATGGCCTCGCAATCCTCGTTGGACAGCGGCAACAGGCGGATGGCGGTTTGCGAGGTGCGGCTGGTGGCCAGCTGGCTGGCCTCGAAGTTGGGCCGGTGGGTCAGCAACAGCATCAAAGGCTGGTCGTCGAGCCGATCGACGAGAAAGCGCAGCAGCTCGATGGAGGCCGCATCGGCCCAGTGCAGGTCCTCGCAGACCAGCATCACGGGCCCGCTGCGCAGGCGGTTCTCGAACATCGCCCGCGCCGCCATAAAGATCTGCCGCTTGAGCTGTTCGGGCTCGACGGCCGCCAGGGCGTCCGCGTCGGAGGCGATTCCCAGCACGTGGCTGAGATAGGGCACCATGCCCTCGATCTCGTCCTCGGCGGCGACAATATCGGCCAGGCCCGTACGCAATTTTCCTTGCGCGTCCTCCAGAGAATCGCCGGCACCGATGTGATAGCCCTCGCGCAGCAGGTTGGCGAGCACGCCATAGGTCTGGTCGCCGAGCGAGGAACAGCCGGTGCGGCGAACGGCAATGCCGGCGAGCCTGCCGTCGCGCTCAAGGCTGCTGACCACCTCCTCTACCAGGCGGGTCTTGCCCGAGCCGGCATCGCCGACCACGCGCACCACCTGGGCGCGGCCGAGCAGCGCCTGATCGACCGCCTTGAGCACCTGGTCGAGCTCGTGATGGCGCCCGACCAGCGGCGACGACAGGCCATGCACGGCAAGGCCGCGGAAGGCCTCGGCACGGTCAAGCGTGCCGGCCAGGCGATAGGCCTCGACCGGCGCGTCCTTGCCCTTGACCTTGTGCGCGCCGGCATGCTCGAAGGCGAAAAGATGCTGGTTGAGCCGGTAAGTGGGCTGGCCGACGAGAATTTCGCCGTCGCCGGCCTCGGACAGCAGCCTGGCGGCGGTATTGACCGTGTCGCCGGTCACCGCATAGGCGCCACCGTCGCCAGCGCCCAGGGTGCCGGCGACCACGGTTCCGGTATTGATGCCGATATGGAGGGTGAGCGGGACGCCGAGCCGCGCCTTCCAGCGCCCGCCCAGGTCCGCGATACGCTCGCGCATGGCCAGGGCCGCGCGCAGGGCACGCTCGGGGTCGTCCTCATGGGCCACCGGGGCACCGAAAATCGCCAGCGCGGCGTCGCCGACGAACTTCTCCAGGAAGCCCTCGAAGCTTTCGATGACGGCGGCCATCTCACGGTGCAGATCGGTCTGCAGGGCGCGGATATCCTCGGGGTCGAGACGCTCGCCAAGGGCGGTGAAGCCCGACAGGTCGGCAAACAGCACGGTCACCGGGCGGCGGTCGGCCTCCTCTGCCGTATCGGCCTTGGCCGCCGGCGCTGCCGGTGCCGGTGCCGGCGCCTCGGCATCGAGGCCGCTGCCGCATTTGGGGCAAAAGGCGAAGCCGGGCTCGCATTCATAGGCGCATGACGGGCATGTCAGCGCCTGTTTGGCGCCGCATTTGGGGCAAAAGCCAAATCCGGCGTCGAGCTCGAAATCGCACGCCACACAGTTCATCAGCTCTCCACTCACACCGTGTTGTCGCCATCGGGCTGGCGGCAGCATACTCCACAACGCCCTCGCGGCCGGTAAAATTCCCGCGATCCCGCTTGCCGGGCCCAAGAGCATTGCCCGCGGGCAGCGGCGACCTAATTTCTGAGTCACCTTTCAACAGTCGTACCTGTGAAAGTTCCTTACGCCGGCCCGGCAAATGTCCGGCCGGCGTATTTTTCTCCGCCAGGACCGTGTGTTAACCAATTTTTTCAGGTTTCGGGACTAAGCATCGTATCCGTAGCTCAGGGAGCGGAACACCATGCTGATTACCGATATCAGGCCTCAGGCCGCCAGACCGGCAGGGCACACGCTGTCCCCCTTTCGGGTGATCGAGGCCGACACGCCGGAGCTGCGGCTGGCCTGCCATCGCCTGCGCTATCGCATCTATTGCCTGGAACAGAATTTCGAGCCGGCGGCGGAAAATCCGGGTGGCCTGGAGCGCGACAGCCACGATGACCATGCGGTACAAGCCCTTGTTATTCATAAGAAATCCGGTATGGCGGCGGCCACGGTCAGGCTCATCCTGCCGCGCCCGTCCCGCACCGCCGCACCTCTACCTTTCCTCTCGTTTTGCGACACTGTCGATATCCTGCCGCGGCACGGCATCGCCGAGATTTCGCGTTTCGGGGCCTCGCGCCGCTTCCACCATCTGGTGAACGACGACAGCGTCACCACCGACGCGCTGCTCGCCTGCCTCATGCGCGGCTGCGTGACCCTGGCGGCGGCACACGGCATCAGCTACCTCTGCGCCCTGCTCGAGCCGGCCCTGATCCGCCGCGTCGCCCGCCTCGGCGTGCATTTCCCAGCCGCCGGCCCGCTCGTCGAGCACCACGGCCTGCGCCAGCCGAGCATCATCTGTGTCGCCGACGTGCTCAGCCATCTGGCCGACCACAGTCCCGAAGTCTGGGCCGCCGTGACCGACCACGGCCAGCTCCGCCCGGCAGCGTAAGGATCATGAGAACCGAGGATCTCGAAGGCCGCAGCCGCCTCGCCAGCGAGGCGCTGGTCGCCGCCGCCGACAGCACCGGCTTCGTCGCCCTGGCCCGCGCCATCGCCGGCTGGCGCCGGGCCTTGGGCGCGGACGCGGTGATCGTCGACGACGCGCGCAAGCGCTATGCCCGCAACTGCATCGGCCTGGCGCGCTCGATCCCCGCCGTGCTGCGCCCGCGGGACGAAGCCGAGGTGCAAGCCGCGATGGCCGTCGCGCGCGATTGCGGCGTTGCCCTGCATCCCATCAGCACCGGCAAGAACTGGGGTTACGGCGGTGCCATTCCGGCCAGCCCCCAGGCCGCGGTGATGGACCTCTCGGCCATGCGCGACATCGTCTGGCGCGACCGCGAGCTCGGCCTGATCCGCCTCCAGCCGGGCGTCAGCCATGGCCAGCTCAGCGAATTCCTTGCCGCCGACGGCGCGCCGTTCCTGGTGCCCGTGACCGGCGCCGGGCCGAGCGGCAGCCTGGTCGGCAACGCGCTCGAGCGCGGCTATGGCATAACCCCCCACGCCGACCACTTCGCTGCCGTGCGCACCATTCGCGCGGTGCTGGCGGACGGCAGCATCTACCGCTCGGCACTGGCGGAAGCGGGCGCCGACCTGGTCGACGCCGCCTACAAGTGGGGCACCGGACCCTACCTCGACGGCCTCTACAGCCAGGGCGGCTTCGGCATCGTCACCGAGATGACCCTGGTGCTGGCACCGCGGCCGCAGCGCATCGAAGCCTTTGCCATCGAAATCGAGGACGACGGCCGCCTCGATGCCGCGGTGACCGGCATCCGCGAAGTGATGCAGATGGCGGGCGGCTGCATCGGCGGCATCAACCTGATCAACCGCTTGCGCCTGCTCGCCATGACCCAGCCCTATCCGCACGATCAGGCGCTTCCCGGCCTCGCCCTGGCGCCGGAGCTGGTCGACCGCATGGGCAAGGCCGCGGGCTTGCCACGCTGGCTTCTGGTTGGCGCCCTATATGGCGACGGGCAAATGGTCGCAGGTTTGCGCCGCGACATGAAGAAGCGCCTGGCGCCCGTGGGCACGCGACTGCGCTTCATGGATCAGAGCAAGGCGGACACCGCGGCCTGCGTGGCGAACCTTCTGCCGGGCAGGTTCGGCGCCCGCCTGCGCCGCCGCGCCGGCAACGCCGTGGAAGCGCTCGACCTGTTGTCGGGACAACCGCGCGAGACCGCGCTCCGCCTCGCCTATTGGCGCTCCGGCATCGAGCCGCCTGCCGGCACGGCGCGCGACCCTGCCCGGGACGGCTGCGGCCTGATCTGGTTCTCGCCCCTGGTGCCGATGAAGCCGGATGCCGTGGCCACCCTCGTCGAGCTTGTCGAGAGCACCTGTCGCCGTCACGGCATCGACCCGCTGATCACCTTCAGCAGCGTATCCGCCCAATGCTTCGATTGCACCATACCGTTGCTTTACGACACCTCGATCGGCGCCGAAACGGCACATCGATGCTATGACGCGCTTGCCGAGGCCTGCCGCGAGCACGGCCTGCTGCCCTACCGCATGAACCCACGCGCCATGCGCCAGGTGGTCGACGATCCGGACTCCCAATATTGGCAGCTCGTGAGCAAGCTCAAAAGTGCCATCGATCCGGACGACCTTGTTTCGCCAGGGCGTTACGCGCCATTGAGCCCAAATCGTCTCTAATTCCGGTCTTGTGTGACGGCTGTCACAGAAAGCCTTCATAGAGCCGCGAGATGCTGCCATTCCGCAGTCGGCGCGATTGCCGAGACGGCCATCGCTTGTAGATGGATGGTTAGCGATCAACGGTTCAAAGGGGGCGAAAGCCGGTAGCCTGTCCGGCGCGCGAATGGCGATACTAGAAAACAGCTTCAGCTTTGCACGTGCCATGGCGCCAGACGTCATGAGCTTGCCCGAGCAACATCGCGAACAGGTGCGCGCGGCTCAGATCGCCCGCCTGTTCCAGCAGGTGCCGGTCAACTTCCTGCCGAACATTGCCAGCGTTGCGGCGCTGATCGTCGTCTTTCACGCCCGCATAGCACCCGAATGGCTGATCGCCTGGGGCGTCTATGCGCAGGTCGTGAACCTATCCGGCCTGGCGCTCAGCCGTCTGCAACGGCGCTTCGCCAACACTTTGTCCAACCGGGCCTGGGGCCGCTGCTTCCTCGCTTATGCGGCCGCCGACGCCGCCACCTGGGCAATCGCGGCCTGGCTGTTCTTTGCCATCGACAGTCCCGTGCACACCCTGGTGCTGTCGGCCGTGCTGTTGGGCACCGTTGCCGGCGGCCAGACAGCCTTCCTCAGCAGCATCCCGGTGATGCTGGTCTTCAACCTCGGCATAACGCTGTCCGTCTCGGCCCGCTTTCTGGTGGCGGGGGAACCGATCTACCTGCTCATGTCCGGGCTGTCGTTCCTGTTCGGCGTTTCCATGTTGCGCCTGGGCTTCCATTTTCACCGCAACCTCATGAGCACCTGGGACCTGCGCTACGAATTGCAGGACAGCGAGCGCGCGCTGCGCGAAAGCCACGACCTGCTCGAAGAGCGGGTCACGCAACGCACGAACGAGCTGCGCCTTGCCAACGAGGACCTGGGCCGCAGCGAGGCGCTGTACCGTGCCGTCGTCGAGGTCCAGACCGAATTGATCTGCCGCTTTCTGCCGGGCGGCCGCTTGAGCTTCGTCAACGACGCTTTCGAGCGCTTCTTCGGTCTCCCTCGCGGCAAGGCCGTCGGCAACGATTTTCTCACCAACGACCGCGATTTGCGCGTTCTCGACAACGAGGCGGCGGCGGCCATCCTGCAATGCGTCGCCAATCTCACCCCGGCCAGCCCCACCGGCGTCTGCGAAACGCGCGTCGGCGGACCCGATGAGGACGAGCGCTGGCTGATGTGGACCCACCGCGCCCTGTTCGACGAGCGCGAGAGCGTGATCGAGTACCAGTCGGTGGCGATCGACATCACCGAGCGCATGCAGGCCGAGCAACGCATCTCCTTCCTGGCGCATCACGATTCCCTGACCGGGCTGCCGAACCGCCTGCTCTTGCACCAGCATCTGAACGAGACCCTGAGCGCCTGCCGCAAGCGGCGCGGCCATTGCGCCCTGTTGCTCATCGATCTTGACGACTTCAA
>CAZVDW010000163.1:0-1739 GCA_964625645.1 uncultured Rhodospirillaceae bacterium | reverse complement strand
CAGCGCGAAGACAAGAAGGGCACCTTTTACTACGCGGTGATGCACCAGAAAGGCCGGCCGACGGCGGAGGTGCTGGCCGAGGAGATTCCGGCGCTGATCGCGGGCTTCTCCTGGCCCAAATCCATGCGCTGGGGCAGCGGTGTGCAGCGCTGGGTGCGCCCGCTGCACAGCGTGCTGTGCCTTTTCGACGGCGCCGTGGTGCCGGGCAGCCTGACGCTTGGCGGGACGGCCGGCGACATCGCGTTTTCCGGACAGACGCGCGGTCATCGCTGGCTGGCGCCGGAAACCATAGTGGTGCGATCGTTCGACGACTATCGCAGCAAGCTCGCCTCGGCCAAGGTCATGCTCGATGCCGAGGAACGGCGGCAAAGCATACGCGACCAGGCGGAGGCGCTGGCGGCGCGCGCCAAGCTGACCCTGGAGCGCGACGACGCGCTCTTGGCCGAGGTCAGCGGGCTCGTCGAATGGCCGGTCTGCCTTCTCGGCACCTTCGATGAGGATTTTCTGGCGGTGCCGCCCGAGGTGCTGATCACCTCGATGAAAAGCCACCAGAAGTATTTTCCCCTGCGCGATGCGGACGGCAAACTGGCCAACCGCTTCGTCGTGGTCACCAACATGGAGGCCGACGACGGCGGCGCGGCGATTTGCGCCGGCAACGAGCGTGTCTTGCGAGCGCGCTTGCACGACGCCCGGTTTTTCTGGGAGCAGGATCGCCGGCGCAGCCTGGAGAGCCGCATCGACGGCCTCGAAGGCATGGTGTTTCACGCTAGGCTCGGCTCCCTCGGCGCCAAGGTAGCGCGCCTCGAAGGCTTGATGCCGGCCCTGGCCGAGGTCGTGCCGGGCGCCGATGCCGCCTTGGCCGCCCGCGCCGCCAAGCTGTGCAAGGCCGATCTGCTTAGCGGCATGGTCGGCGAGTTCGCCTCGCTGCAAGGCATCATGGGCCGCTACTACGCCTACAACGATGGCGAAGATGCCGCCGTCGCCGATGCCATCGCCGAGCACTATTCGCCGGCCGGGCCGTCGGACCGCTGCCCCGCCGCGCCGCTTTCGGTGGCGCTGGCGCTGGCCGATCGCATCGATACCCTGGCCGGCTTCTTCCTCATCGACGAGCGGCCGACCGGCTCCAAGGATCCCTTTGCCCTGCGCCGCGCCGCCCTTGGCGTGATCCGCCTGATCCTGGACAACGGCTTGCGCCTGCCGTTGCGAAGCCTGTTTGTGGGCGCGATCGAGGCCTATGGGCAGGGCGGTGACGCGGCTGACGTCGCCGATTCCATTCTCGCTTTCTTCGCCGACCGGTTGCGCGTTCACATGCGCGAGCAGGGCTTGCGCCACGATGTCGTGAGTGCCGTCCTGGCGGTTGCCGATGACGACGATCTGGTGCGTCTGGCGGCCCGCGCCGATGCTCTGCGCGGCTTTCTCGAAAGCGATGACGGCGCCAATCTGCTCACGGCCTTTCGCCGGGCCGCGAACATCGTCCGTATCGAAGAGAAGCGCGATGGCGCGAGCCATGGCGGGGCCGTGGACGAAGCGGTCCTGGCGCAGGATGAGGAGCGGGCACTGCACGCCAAGCTGGGCGAGGCGGGGGAGGCTATCGCCGCCGCCTTGTCGGATGAGAATTTCGCCGCCGCCATGGCGGCGCTGGCGGCATTGCGGGCGCCCGTCGACGATTTCTTCGACGCGGTCACGGTCAATGCGGACGAACCCGAGTTGCGGCGGAACCGATTGCGCCTGTTGTCGGG
>CAZVDW010000162.1:0-6370 GCA_964625645.1 uncultured Rhodospirillaceae bacterium | reverse complement strand
CCGCGCTCTCGCCGTGGGGGTGGTACTTGCCGATGACGTCGCCGACGACCCGGGCGCATTTCTTGAAGCCCGAGCGCGGATCGAGCTTGAGCAGCCGCATGGCATGCAAGAGCCGCCGATGCACGGGCTTGAGGCCGTCGCGCACGTCGGGCAGAGAGCGCGCCATGATGGTCGACAGCGCATAGGACAGATAGCGCTCGCTCAGCGCCTGGGCGAAATCGATGGGGATCGGCTTGGAGGGCTTGGGCTTCTTGGCCATGGGGCAGTGATAGCATGGCTAGGCTGGGGCAACCACAATATCTGGAATATGTCTCGATTGCTTCATCGTCCGGTAAGAACACCGAAGCCATTGGCGATGCGTAGCTATTCGCCCTGAGGCAGCTTTTGGCATTGCAGGAAAGCTTCTGGCGCCGGGTATTTTTCTCGCGACTTGGGATTCAATATTCGCACCAATCGTGATTCCGGCGAGGCCTCGCAAAGAAGGTAGGCACGCGGAGCCGCGGCGTGCGCGGAGAGTATGCGTTTCGCTGATATGACGGGGAATATCCTGCAACAGCGTCGGCTAACAGTCTCGACCACGCCGCGTCTCCGCGCCTCCGCGTGAACCGACAGACGGAGACACCCAGTACAGTCGATGGGAATCCGGTTCCGGTCACCAATTAATTCGCACTTTATCCAGTGATATCAGTAAGTTCCGGAATGTCTTGGTTTGCGCCTTTCTAAGGCATTGAAATTATGGAGAAATCATCGAAATAAATGGTGACCGGAACCGATCTCCAGCCGTACAGCCGCACGCCCGTATGAAATTGGTAAACTGTCACCGAATTCGAAGCCTATCTAGCGGAAAAACTCGCTCAGGCGGTCGCGCGCAGCCGGCAATGCCGCGTCATCGCGGACCAGGCCGTGGCGGGTGAGGAAATGGCCGGTGAGGCGCAGGCCGTCGGCCACATCCGCCAGGCTGCCCGCGCCGCCGCCAACGAGAAACGGCGGCAGGCGCAGCAGGCGGTCGGCGTAGTCGGCGCCGGCAGCGGCCGAGACCGCGCGTCCGGACTTCGGCGAGACCCAGACCAGGCCGTCATTGCTGCCGGTGGCGGCGCATTGGCTGAGGTCGAGGCCGAAGCCCAGCTCGGCCAGCAGGCCAAGCTCCCAGCGCACGAAGCCGGCACCCCAGGCCTCAAGCGGATTGGCCTCGTCGGCCAGGCTGTCGAGCAAGGCCACCAGGCCATGATAGACGGCGGCATGGGGCTCGCGCTCGGGCAACAGCGCATCGACCACGGCGCAGGCGGCGCCGAGCCCGGCCAAGCGCGGCGCGTCGGCCAGCAACGGCCCCGCCCGCGCCCGCGCCAGCTCGGCACTGAATGTCCCCAGATGTTCGGCCAGGCGCGCGCGCCAGCGGCAGGCAAGCTCGTTGCCGGGCTGAAAAGTGCCGCGCTTGCGCCGCCCCGCCCCGCCCGGCACCAGCCCGGCGTGGCGGCCGTGGCTCGCGGTCAGGACATGCAGGACCAGCGCCGTCTCGCCGTGGCGGCGGGCCGAGATCAGGACGCCTTGGTCATGCCACTCCAGGGCCGGCGGCCTAGCGTCCGTGGAAGACCGGCTGGCGCTTCTCGACGAAGGCCTTGGCGGCTTCCTTGTGGTCGTCGGTCATGCCGCAGCGGCTGTGATGCAGGGCCTCGAGGTCGAGCAGCTCGCCGAGCGCCACATGTTCGGCGGCATTGAGATTGCGCTTCATATAGCCGAGCGCGATCGACGGCCCGCTGGCGATACGCCCGGCCAGCTCGTTGCCCGCGGCCGCCAGCTCTTCCGCCGCCACCACGCGGTTGACCATGCCGAGCGACAGCGCCGTCTGCGCATCGACCAGGTCCGCGGTGTAATAAAGCTCGCGCGCCTTGGCCGTGCCGACAAGCGAGGTGAGATAGTAGCTGCCGCCGAAGTCGCCGGAATAGCCGACGCGGGCGAAGGCGGTGGTGAACTTGGCGGCCTCGCTGGCGATGCGCATGTCGCAGGCCAGGCAGAGCGACAGCCCCGCCCCGGCCGCGGCACCCGGCACCAGGGCGATGGTCGGCTTCGCCATCTCGTGCAGCAGGCGCGAGACCTCCATGACCCGGCGCAGGCCGCGCGCCTTGGCCTCCAGGCCCTCCTCGGCGAACTCCTTGCCCTCGGCCATGGCCTTGACGTCGCCGCCGGCGCAAAAGGCGCCACCCGCCCCGGTCAGGATCACCGCCCCCACATCGCCGTCGGCGCCGAGCCGCGCCAGGCTCTCCAGCAGCGCCTCAAGCATATCGCCTGACATGGCGTTGCGCCGGTCGGGACGATTCATGGTCAGGGTCGCCACGCGGTCGTGTGCGCTTTCGAGCAAATCGGTCGTCACTTGCGCTCTCCCTTGTCTGTTGCGGGCGCAGATTGGCAGGGACGCCTGGGAATACCAAGTCCCGTCTCGTCTCGGCTGGAATTTCTGCGTATGGTCTCGGCCACAAGAACAAGCCTCGGAGGCGAGATGAGCGGTCCCCTTGCAGATCTGAAAGTCCTCGACCTGTCGCGATTCGTGGCCGGGCCCTTTTGCGCCATGATGCTCGGCGACATGGGCGCCCAGGTGGTGAAGGTGGAAAAGCCCGGTAGCGGCGAGGATATCCGCGCGGTGCCGCCGCTGATCGACGGCGACAGCCTGTTCGTCATCGCCTACAACCGCAACAAGCGCTCGCTGACCCTCGATCTGCGCAGCGAGCAGGGCCAGGAGATCCTGCGCGAGCTGGTCGGGCAAGCCGACATATTGGTGGAGAATTTCCGCCCCGGCGTGATGGAAGCCATGGGCTGCGGCTGGGCGACCCTGAGCGCCATCAACCCACGCCTGATCATGGCGCGCATCTCAGGCTACGGCCAGGACGGCCCGCATTCCCAGCGCCCCTGTTTCGACGCCATCGCGCAAGCCGGCAGCGGCATCATGGAGCTGACCGGCGACCCGGACGGCCCGCCGACGCTGGCCGGCACCACGGTGGTCGACCATTCGACCGGCCTGCATGCTGTGGTCGGCATTCTCGCCGCGGTGCAGGCGCGCCATCAGTCGGGCCGCGGCCAGCTCGTCGACATCGCCCTGATGGACAGCGCGCTGTCGCTGCTGATGACCGTGATCCCGGAACAGGCGGTGTTCGGCGAGGCGGCGACGCGCATGGGCAACCGCGACCGCTACGGCGCGCCGTCGAACAGCTTCCTCGCGGCGGACGGCACCTACGTTCACATCATGGCCGGCGGCGACCCGCGCTTCGGCCGCTTCTGCCGTGCCATCGGCCGCGAGGACCTGCTGGCGGACCCGGCCTATGCGGACAATGCCGGTCGCAAGGAGAATATCGAGGCGCTGGAGGCCGTTGTCGCCGAGTGGGTCGGCGCGCGCAGCACCGACGAGGTGGTGGCCGCGATGGAGCAAGCGAGCGTGCCCTGCGGGCCCGTCCACACCATCGCCGACGTGCTCGCCAACCCGCAGCTGCGCCACCGCGGCCAGATCATCGAGGTCGAGCACGCGCACGGCGAAAAGGTGCCGCTGCAAGGTTTCGTGGCCAAATTCTCGGCAACCCCGTCCGCCCTCTACCACCCGGTTCCCAGCCCCGGCCAGCACAATGCGGCCGTGCTTGGCGAATGGCTCGGCTACGACGAAACCCGTGTCGCGGCACTCGCCGAGGCCGGCACCCTATAATCGGTGACAGTTACCTATTATTATACGTATTTCTATTATATAACAATATGTTATGCTGAATAATTCGATACCCTAAGTTTGGGGTCGAAGTTTGTAAGTTTGGGGTCAGGTCTTTCGTTTTAGCATTTACCGGAAGTTTGGGGTCAGGTCTTTCGTTTTAGCATTTACCGTGCAAGCCATCGGCATTGTCGGCACGCCCTCGCCGCCTGCCATCGCCAACGAATGCTAAAATGAAAGACCTGACCCCACTTCCCTGTGGTTTCGCCTAAGCGCTGCGCGCTGGCCAAGCCTCCCGCTCTCTCGCTCCCGCATCAGGACATCAAGAGGGCATGCGGGAGCGAGGGGAGAGAGGCTTGGTTTCCGCGTAGCGGAAGATTGCGTCGAATCACCCAAATGAGGAGGTCGATGCACGGGGTCGGGCCTTTCGTCTTAGCATTTGCCCTGCGAACCATCGGCATTGGCGGCGCGCCCTAGCCGCCTGCCATCGCCAACGAATGCTAAAATGAAAGACCTGACCCCGTTGCCCTCCGTTGCCTGCCGTTGCCCTGACCCCGTTTCCCCTCTAGGCGTTGAAGTCGAGGCCGAGGTCGCGGTAGCGCTCGGGGTCGTCCTGCCAGCCGTCGCGGACCTTGACGTGGATGAAGAGGTGCACGCGGCGCTCCAGCATCTCCTCGAGCTCGCGCCGCGCCGCGCTGCCGATGGCCTTGACCCGGCGCCCGCCCTTGCCGAGCACGATGCTCTTCTGGCTGTCGCGGCGCACATAGAGCACCTGGTCGATACGCACGCTGGCGTCGTCGCGCTCGCTCCAGGCCTCGGTCTCGACGGCGATGGCATAGGGCAGCTCCTGCTGCAATTGCAGGAACACCTTTTCGCGGGTGATCTCGGCCGCCAGCAGGCGCATGGGCATGTCGGCGGCCTGGTCGGCGGGATAATGCCAGGGGCCGGCCGGCATGTGCGCCACCAGGGCCGCCTGCAAATCGTCGACGCCGTCGCCGGTCAGGGCCGAGATCATGAAGGTCTGGCCGAACATCTCGCGGCCGTCGGCGAGCGTCTCCGCGGCAAGCGACGCGGCCAGGGCCAGCAGGGACTCGCGCGCCACCGTATCGATCTTGTTGATGGCCAGGATCGCCTGGCGGCGGCTCTCGCGCAGATGCTCGACGATGAGCCGGCTATGCTTGTCGAGTCCGCGCTTGGCGTCGATCAGCACCAGAACATGATCGGCGTCGCGCGCGCCCGACCAGGCAGCCGAGACCATGGCGCGCTCCAAACGCTTTTTCGGCGCAAAGACGCCGGGCGTGTCGATGAAAACGATCTGGGCGTCGCCGGCCATGGCGATGCCGATCACCCGGTTGCGCGTCGTTTGCACCTTGGGGCTGACGATGGAGACCTTGGTGCCGACCAGGCGGTTGACCAATGTCGACTTGCCGGCATTGGGCGCGCCGAGCACGGCAACGAAGCCGCAAGCCTGCTCAGCCATTGTCAGCCGCCAGTCGCGCCAGCAAGACCTCGGCGGCGCGGCGCTCGGCCTCGCGCTTGCTGGGGGCCTCGCCTTCGCCCTCGCCCTCGCCCTGGCCTGCCACCGCCACGGCCATGCGGAAAGTGGGCTTGTGGTCGGGGCCCTCGCTGGAGACCAGGCGGTAGCGCGGCAGGCCAAGGCCGCGCGCCTGGCTCCATTCCTGCAGCGCCGTCTTGGCGTCCTTGGGCGGCACGGTCTGGGCCTCGATCAGGGACTGCCAATGGCGCTCGATAAAGGCCGCCGCCGCGGCCAGGCCGCCATCGAGATAGAGCGCACCGATCAGCGCCTCGCAGGCATCGGCGAGGTTGGCAGCGTTTTCCCGGCCGCCGCTGGCCGCTTCGCTCGGCGCCATTCCCAGGTGTTGGCCGAGCTCGATGGCCTGCGACACCTTGGCCAGGCTGTCGGCGCTCACCAGGGCCGCCAGGCGCGGCGCCAGATCGCCCTCGTCCTCGTCGGGAAAGCGCGCCATCAGACCTTCGGCGACGATCAGGCCGAGCACCCGGTCGCCGAGGAATTCGAGGCGCTGATTGTTGACCGCCCCGCCAAGGCTGCGGTGGGTCAGGGCGGCGCGCAGCAGGGCCGGATTGGAGAAGCTAACGCCAAGGGCGTCGGCGGCGCTCAAAGCGTCGTGAAGAAGCGCGAGAAGCGGGTCGCGAAGGGCCACTTCCAGACTTCCCAGAATCGCGCCGTGCCATCGGTCGAAAAGAACAGGATCTCGGCCCGCCCGATGAGGTTCTCGACCGGCACATAGCCGACATTGTTGAGCACACGGCTGTCCGACGAATGGTCGCGATTGTCGCCCATGAAGAAATAATGCTCCTCGGGCACCACATAGACATCGGTATTGTCGAGCGCGCCGAAGGGGTCGCTGTCGAGCACGTGATAGCTGACGCCATTGGGCAGGGTTTCGGTATATTGCGGCACCTTGCGCGATTGGCCATTGCGGCCGACGAGGTTGAAATCCTCGATGCGCTGGCGCGGCACCGGCTCGTCGTTGATCAGCAGGATGCCGCCCTGCACCTGGATACGGTCGCCGGGCAGCCCAACCAGGCGCTTGATATAGTCGGTCGTATTGTCACGCGGCAGCTTGAAGACGACGATGTCGCCGCGCTCCGGCTTGCTGTTCCAGACCCGTCCCTCGAGGCCCGGCAGGGGATAGGGAAAGGAGT
>CAZVDW010000161.1:0-1907 GCA_964625645.1 uncultured Rhodospirillaceae bacterium | reverse complement strand
CAATCATGGAATCGGCAAGCTTTCCCACCGCCAGCGCGAAATAGGTGGAGCGATTCCATTTCAGCGTGGTGGCGAAGTTTTCGTACACCATATAGGCCTGCGTGCCTTTGCCATCCGGTTGCACGATCGCCGCGGAAAGCTGCCGTGCGGGTAGATCGCGACCATCCTGGCGGCGCACGCCAAGTGCCTGCCAGCCGCCGATCCGGCGCTTGGTCTCAAGCCCGACCAGGCTCATGTCGAAGCCGGCGGGCAGGCTCACCGCCCTGCCCCAGGTCTGGTCGTCGAGCCATCCCGACTTGGCTAAGTAGTTGGCAATAGAGGCGAAAACGTCGGGCAGGGTTTGCCATATGTCACGCCGACCGTCATCGTTTTCGTCCACCGCATAGGCCAGGAAACTCGACGGCATGAACTGGCTCTGGCCCATGGCACCGGCCCAGGAGCCCTGCATCGCCGCTGCTGAGATATGCCGTTCGTCGAGTATCCGCAAGGCGGCCAGCAGTTCGCTACGAAAGAAATTTGCGCGCCTGCCGTCATAAGCCAGTGTGGCGAGGGATTCGATAACGCCATAGCCGCCCGTATTGCGGCCGAAATCCGTCTCTATGCCCCACAAGGCGACGATGAAGCGCGGCTGCACGCCATAGCGCTCGGCGACGGATTGCAACAGGCCCCGATGATTTGCCAGCCGTTGCCGTGCCGTCGCCTGGCGCGAGGCGGGAACCACCCGCTGCAGGTATTGCGCGGCGGTGAGCCGCCCCTCGGGCTGACTGCGATCAAGCTCGATTATGCGGGGGATCGGGCGAATGCCCGTCAGCGCCGTGTCGAGAATTTCGCGATCGATGCCACTTGCGACAGCTTCTGCGCGCAAGCCCGCCAGCCAGGCGTCGAAATCGGGCGAATCCGCGGCCCCGGCCGCCCCGGTCATGAGCAGTGTGGCGACAAACATTCGCAATATTCCAAGCATAAGCCAGACGCGTCCTGCCTTGGTTGCTGATATTTCAACATATTACACTCGTTTCTCAAACCAAAATATTATTTAATCCCCATTCCCATACGAGCCCGTGTCTCGATGCGGCTTGGTGCTGATCCGGCAATAGGAATCAATGCGTTGAATGCCCAAAGGAGGTCGTCGATGAGGAGCCCGCAGGATGAAGCCGAAAAATGAGCCATTGCGGCTCGATTTCGGCCGCCGGCTGATGCTGGAAGTCCACGACCCCAAAGACACGGCCGAGGCCGGAGTGTCGGCCTATCGCGAACTCGATGATGCCCTTGGCCCGACCCTAACTGTCGGCGATGAGCGCGTTGATCCGCGCCCGGGCAAGAACCGGCCGGCAGGCGATGAAGGGTTGGTTCCGGCGGTCCGTCTTCGGCCACCTTGGCGACTACGCGGACGGGAACGACGCCCGCCGCCTGGGCCGTCAGGGCAATGGATCGACGGCAATCAGGAGGACACAGCCGATAACGTGCACTTCGGGTGTTCCTGCTATCATCCGCTGTTCGTGTTCAACCGCATCAGCGATCGGAAGCGGTGCGCCTGGCGCCTCAGCAAGGTCCATAGCGCCCACGGCCGGCATGACGTTCTGGAGCCCATGCTTGCCCGTTGGCCGGATTCGCGGTCGGATACCCATTCTGCTATCATTCTCGGAGGTTGTGAGAAGACATCTGGGGATTCCCGCATGTGATTCTCGGCCGCACTTGATCCCGAGGAAGCATGTCCGATATCCACATACTCATCGTGGACGACAGCAAGACGGCACGTTCATTCCTGTCAAAATCGATTGCCCGCATTTCAAACAATCCGACCTATGAAGCTGACACGGGCAACGCCGCGTTAGAAATTCTCAATGACATTGAGGTTGGGGCTATTATTCTCGACCATAACTTGCCGGATATGAACGGCATCGAATTCT
>CAZVDW010000160.1:0-8560 GCA_964625645.1 uncultured Rhodospirillaceae bacterium | reverse complement strand
ATTTTCCGCCGTGGCACGGCACCTGAGGCCAGCTATACCTTCAAGCATGCGCTGGTCCAGGATGCCGCCTACCAGTCGCTGCTGAAAAGCCGGCGCCAGACCTATCACGCGCGCATCGCCATGCTTCTCGAGGAGCGCTTCTCCGACACGGTGGAGAACGAGCCCGAGATTCTGGCGCATCATTTCAGCGAGGCCGGAGAGAGCGAGCAGGCGACGGACTATTGGTTGCGGGCGGGCCGGCGCGCCGCGGCGCGTGTCGCCTATTGGGAGGCGGCGGCGCATTTGCGGCGCGGTCTCGACCTGGTCGGCGATGCCTGGCGCCACGATGACGCCTGGCGGCGCAAGGCGCTTGCCCTGCAAGTGGCGCTGGGGCCGGCCCTGATCGCCACCGAAGGCTATCTGGCGGCCGAGACGGAGCGCTGTTATGTTCAGGCACGCGCGCTCTGCGAAAGCCTCGATGACCCGGCCGAGCTGTTTCCCGTGCTTTACGGCCTCTGGGTGATCCACTTCATCCGTGCCGAGCTCGACGAGACGCGGCGCATCGCGGAGGATTTCCTGCAGCGGGCCGAGCTGGGCAATAACCGGACGGCGCTGCTGTCGGCGCACCGCACCCTCGGCAGCTCGCTGCTGGGGCTCGGCGATTTCACCGCCGCGCGCCAGCATCTCGACCGCACCATCGCGCTCTACGATGCCGAGCGCGACCGCCATCTCGCCCGCACCTATTCGCTCGATCCCAACGTGACCGCCAAGGCCTATCTCTGCTGGACGCTGTGGTCCCTGGGCTATCCCGACCGTGCCCGCGCAGCGGCGCGCGAGGCACGCGCCTTTGCCGAGGCCCTGTCCCAGCCCTACAGCCTGGCCCTGGCGCTGATGGTGCGCTCGGTGCTGGAGCTGCTCTGCGGCGCTGCCAGGGAAGCCCAGCGCGAGGCCGAGCTTTGCCTAGAGATCGCCGAGCGGCACGGCTTTCCCTACTGGCTCGGCTTTACCCGCATCGTCAAAGGCTGGGCCCTGATCGGACAGGACGATCTCGCCACTGGCGGCGAGGAGGTGGCCGCCGGCATGCGCCAATATCGCGACATGGACGGCGGCCTCTATTGGCCCATGGCCTACCGCGCCTTTGCCGAGGACCGTGCCAGGGCCGGTGACCGCAGCGGTGCCTTCCGTGCTCTCGACGACGCGACCGGGGCCATCGAGACCAGCGGCGAGCGCTGGCTGGAAAGCGAGGTCGAGCGCTATCGCGGCGAGCTCTATGCCGCCGTCGGCGACAGCCGCGGCGAGCGCTGTCTGCGCCAGGCCATGGCCTTCGCGCGCCAGCGCCAGGCCAGGTCGTGGGAGCTGCGCGCCGCCATTCCCCTCGCTCGCCTCTGGCAATCGCAAGGCAGGACCGAGGAAGCCGAAGACCTGCTGGCGCCGGTCTATGCCTGGTTCGAGGAAGGCTTTGACAGCGCCGATCTGGTCGCCGCCAAGACCTTGCTCGACAAGCTTGGCGCGGGGGAAACCTGAAGCCTAATTCCGAGCGGGCTGCTATACTTCGCTTCAAAGAATAAACGATGGTCGATGCCTTTTCTAATCGGATGGTATTGGTGCGATGTGTCAAAGTCGCTTGGCGGGTGAGAGTGGTGTGGCTGGCGATGTGAGAACGTCGCTCGGTCGCCGTGACGCATCCAGGACACCGTGTCGACCCATCGGACCGGCGCCGTTTTGCGTGGCAGCGCTCTAAATGGCGGAGCACCAGGTGAGACAGCGCCTGGCGGCCATTTTGGCGGCAGACGTCGCCGGCTATTCCCGCCTCATGGGCGAGGACGAGCGTGGCACGATCAACGCCCTCAACGCCTGCCGCGACCTGTTCCGCACGGCCATAGAGGGCCATGCCGGAAGGGTGGTCGACATGGCCGGCGACAGCGTGCTGGCGGTGTTCGACACCGCCATAGGCGCGGCCGACGCCGCTCTCGCGGCACAGGCCAGCCTGCACGAGTTCAACGCCGACCGACCCGACGTTCGTCGTATGCTTTACCGCATCGGCGTCAACATGGGCGACATCCACGAGCAGGCCGACGGCAGCATTTACGGCGACGGAGTCAATGTCGCCGCCCGCCTGGAGGGGCTCTCGGAGCCAGGTGGCATTTGTGTCTCGGGCAAGGTTCGCGACGAGCTGCGCGGAAAGATCGCCCGCAGCTTCGCAGATTTGGGGGAGCACAACGTCAAGAACATTGCCGAGCCCGTGCGCGCCTATCGGATGCTTGCCGAGGGCGAGGCGCCGGCGGCGCGCGCGCGTGTCTCTCCACGGCGCTGGGCGGTTGCCGCTGTCGCCGCTGTCGCGGTTCTCGGCATTATCGCTGTCGTCGCCGGGCTTTATCCCGGCACCCCGGACGGCGAGAGCACGGCCCTCGCATTGCCCGACAGGCCCTCGATAGCGGTGCTGCCATTCACCAATCTCAGCGACGATGCCTCACAGGAATATCTTGCCGACGGGTTGTCGGAGGATCTGATCACGGACCTCTCGAAGATACCGCAGCTGTTCGTGATCGCCCGCAACTCGAGCTTCACCTACAAGGGCAAGGCGGTCAAAGTGCAGGTGGCCGCCGCCGATCTCGGCGTGCGCTACATCCTGGAAGGCAGCGTCAGGCGCACCGGCGACGTGCTGCGCATCAACGCACAGCTCATTGATAGCACCGACGGCAGCCATGTCTGGGCGGACCGCTACGATGGCGCCGCCGACGATATCCTGAATTTCCAGGACCAGGTGCTGGCCCAGATCGTCGCCAACCTGTCGGCCGAGCTGGGCGAGGGCACAGCGCCTTCCTTCGCCAGCGACACGGACAATCCGCACGCCTATGACGCCTATCTCCAAGGTCGCGAAATCCTGCGCGGCGGTGCCGTGGATCAGGTCGAGGCAGCGATAACGCATTTCGCCGAGGCGGTGGCGCTCGACCCCGGCTTCGGCCGCGCCTATGCCGGCCTCGCCAGCGCCTACTGGCGTATCGTCAAGTACGAATGGGAGTTCGCCGTCGGCAACCGCTGGCAGGATGCCTACGACGGCGCCCTGCGCGCCCTCGACGAGGCCGACAAGAAGCCGAGCGCCGAAGCCTACGCCCTGCGCGCCGATATCCTGGCGGACTGGGGCCGCCACGACGAAGCCCTGGCCGCGCTGGACCGCGCCCTGGCCCTGGCCCCGAGCGTCGCGGAGATCCATGCCGGTGCGGCCCGCGTCTACAATTACATCGGCCGGGCGGCGGACGCGGAGCGAAGCGTGCGCACGGCCATGCGACTCGATCCGCACTACCCGCCGGAATATCTGCGGCAGCTCGGCCTGGCGCTGTTTCACCAGCAGGACTACGCCGAGGCCGCGGCCCTGATCGAGCGGGCCATGGCGCGGCAGCCCGACATCTATGGGGACCTGCTGACGCTCGCCTCGGCCTACGGTCATCTCGGCCGCCGCGAAGACGCAGAAGCGGCGATCGCCCGGCACACCCGGCACATGCGCGAGGATTTCGGGGGCTATACGCGACCCACCGTGCAGGAGGCGGGCCTGTGGTGGTATCGCAATCTTTTCGACGCCGATCGCGCCTCGATCGAGCGCTTCCAGGCGGGCCTGCGCAAGGCGAAGCTGGAAGCCGGCGCTGGCGAGCCCGAGCGCTATGCGGAGGTTCGCGCGCGCATCAGCCGCAACCAGGCGGGCGAGTATTTCGTCGAAGATGCGGTGGCGGTCGATGCCGAGGCGGTCAAGGCCATGCGCGATGCGGGCGCCCTGGTGGTCGACGTGCGCGACGGCGGCTCCTACGACCGCAGCCACGTGCCCGGCGCTCGCCATCTCGACCTCAATGTAGGGCTGTCCGAAGCCGCGCTTAGCGCATTGGTCGCCAAGGACGATTCCGTGATCTTCTATTGCTGGGGCAAGTATTGCCCCTATTCCGCCTACGCGGCGGCGAAGGCCAATCTCTGGGGTTTCAGCCGCGTGCACCGCTTCGCCGGCGGCCTGCCGGCCTGGGAGGACAGCGGCCGGCCGATCGAAGAGACGGTGACCGAATAGCGTATCCGGCGCACCCGGAATCGGCTTGACCGAATCGCTCCCGTGGCCGAGTTGAGCAATCGGCGAATTTCTCGTATGGTTGGCCTGACTACGCATCGTTTGCGGCGCGGGAGGGGGTCCCTTGGCCGAGGAACATGTCAGGCAACGTCTCGCTGCCGTGCTTGCGGCGGACGTTGCCGGCTACTCGCGCCTTATGGGCGACGACGAGCGTGCGACCATCGCGACGCTCGACGAGTATCGCGAGAGTTTCGAGCGCCATATTGCATCGAACGAGGGCCGTGTCATCGACATGGCCGGGGATTCGGTGCTGGCGGTCTTCGACAGCGCCAATGCCGCGGTGCGCGCCGCGATCGACACGCAGGCGGAATTGGCCGAGCGCAACGAAGGCCTGCCGCCCGGCCGGCGTATGGCGTTTCGCATCGGTGTCAATTCCGGCGATATCCAGGAGAAGTCCGACGGCACGATCTATGGCGACGGCGTCAATGTGGCGGCGCGCCTCGAGGCCATGGCGAGCCCCGGTGGCATCACCGTCTCCGGCAGCGTCTTCGACAGCGTGCGCTCGAGCATCGATGCGCGTTTCAGCTTCCTCGGCGAACACGAGGTCAAGAACATCGCCGACCCGGTGCGCGCCTACAGCCTCGGTGGCGGCGCGACCCGACGGCCGTCGCCGAGGCGCGCGGTCAAAGCCCTCGGTGCAGCGGCAGCCACTGTCCTGGCGCTCGTCGCCGGCTGGCAGCTGTGGTCACATACGACCGACGAGCCAGAGCCGCCGGCATTCGCAAAGGTCGAGCCGGTCGTTGCCGTGATCCCGTTCGAGAATCTGTCCGAGGATCGCGAGCAGGACTACTTTGCGCTCGGTCTGACAGACGCCGTGATCGGGGGCCTGGGTCGTTACCCCGAGATGGCGGTGATTTCGCGCAACTCGACTATGTATTATGCCGGCAGTGACACTGACCCGCGTCAGATCGCCAAAGACCTTGGCGTTCGCTACCTAGTATATGGCAGCGTCAGGAAGCTGGATGAGACCGTTCGAATTTCTGTCCGTGTGGTGAACGGGGACTCCGGGGAACAGCTTTGGTCGGAGACCTACGAAGGGGATTTGTCGGTCGCCGGAATTCTTGAGATCCAGGATGACATCGCGGCAAAGGCGGTGGGCGTGCTTGGCGACTATTCCGGCGTCATCGGACGCGCGGAAATTGCCTCCGCTCGCCGTGACGTCCCCACAGAGAACCTGGAATCCTACGATTGTGTCTTGCGGGTCTCGACCTTTTGGGACGGCCCGACTCCGGAAGTGCATGCGGCATTGCGTGACTGTCTCGAGCGGGCGGTGGAGCTGGACCCGACTTACGCGAATGCCTGGCAAGTCTTGGCCGCGTTATATCGCTTCGAGCATGAGTACGGCTTCAATCCTCTGCCCAATCCTTTGGACCGTGCGCTGAATGCAGCCCAAAAGGCTTTCGAATCGGATCCGAACAACCTGATGGGACCTTTCAGACTGGCTGAGGTGCACTTTTTTCGTCATGAGCTGGACGAGTTCAATAAATGGGCGGACCGGACCATTGAGATGAACCCGAACAACGCCACGTCACTTGCCCTTTTGGGCGGTTGGGTAACCTGGGTCGGCCGCGTCGACGAGGGCCTGGCGATGCTCAAGCGAGCCGTCGAGCTGAATCCGAGATATCCTTCATGGTACAACTACTTCCTGTCCGGCGGCCACTTCATGCGGGGCGAATACCAGGAAGCGCTCGATGCCGCGCTTGGCCTGGATTGGGGCGTGAGGTGGGATTACGTGGCGCGCGCGGTCGCCTATGCGCAGCTTGGCCGCATTGAAGAGGCCAGGCAGCAGATAGACAAGCTCAACGAGGTCGATCCCGAGTTCGGTGAGCTGGTCTGGGAGCGCTTCCGCCTGTTCAATTTTCCAGACGAAAGCATCCGGCAGTACATCGAGGGCCTGCGCAAGGCGGGCCTGGAGGTCGCCGAAGAGCCGCCGTTGACGCAGTAGACTACGCCATTGAGGCCACGCTTGGTCGAGGAGACCATGACAGCCAGCGACAGCCATTGGATTCTCGGCACCGAGACCAAGCAATGGCGCAGCATCAAGGGCTGGCGCGAATTTCTGGCGGAGCGCGCGGGCACGTCGGCACGGGCGCATATCGAGGCGCTGTCGCCGGAATTGTTGCTGTTCGTCGGCTGGCATGTGCGGCGGGCGGAGATCGCGCCGCGGGGCGGGCGCGAATACAAGCAGTTTCTGCGTGCCGTCGGCGGCGCCGGCGATGCCGATTGGTACCAGGCCAAGGCGGAGCATGAGAGCGAGAGCGACGCGCCGGCCGGGCCCGCTCGCAAGCCGGAAGCCAAGCCGTCGCCGCCGCGAAAATTCAAGGAATGGGATTTGAACACCTGGAGCCACGCCGACGAGAAAAGAGAGGCGGCGGAATTTCTTTCATCCCTGGAAGCGTTGGCGAACGGCGATCTTGGCGACTACCGCGAGGACTTCGAGCGCTTCCTCGAGGATCGCCGCAAGAAACACGACTTTCTCGAAGCAAACCCCGAGACCAAGAAAATACACGATGAGCTTTAAAGTCTCTTCGCCATGAAGGCGGCGACGCGCTCGGCGGTATCGGGGATGTCGTATTCGGTCGCGGATTCGGTGGCGAGACCGTCGGCCAGGCCGCTATTGGCGGCCACCCGGTAGAGATCCTTGTAGGCGGCTATCGAACCCGGGCTGTTGGCAGCGATCGTCTCGGCCAGCGCCGCGACCCGGGCATCGAGCTCGGCCAGCGGCACGGCTTCCAGCGCCAGGCCGTAGGCTGCGGCCTCGGCGCCGCTGAAGGCGCGCGCGGTGAACGACAGCTCGCGCGCACGCTGGCCGCCGACCAGGCGCGGCAGGCGCTGGGTCATGCCCCAGGTGGGGCGGAAGCCGAGCACCGCGTGGGTGTCGCCGAGCTTCGCTTCCTCGGCGACCACGCGCAGATCGCAGGCCAACGCGATTTCCAGCGCGCCAGTGAAGCAGAAGCCGTTGATCTTGGCGATCACCGCCTGGGGCATGCTCTCGATACGCCCGATGACATGGCGCGCTCTGTCGTTGAGCGAGCCGCCGACATCGCCGCCCGCCGCATCGCCTTGCAGCGCCTTGAGATCGACACCGGCGGAAAAGGCTCGCCCGGCGCCGCTCAACACCACCACCGAAATATCATTACGCGCGGCGATACCGTCGAGACAGTCGCCAAGCTCGCCAAGCAGGGCCGGCGTCAAGGCATTCAACTGTCCGGGCCGGTTCAACGTCACCTCGGCGACGCGCCCGGCCACGGTCAGGATCACGAAATCTTCGCTCATGGAAACCTTTCCCTCATGCCGACTCGAACCGGCAGGTCCTTGCGGACACCAAGTCTCGAGTCGAAAAGAACCGAGTTACCAAGGATTGCGGCAGATAGCGGTCCATGCCGAGTTAGCCTGCAACACCTATAGAGTAATCGCCCGTCGGGTCATACCGGTTGCTCGCCCATGGCACTATCGTGCCGCCTCTCAAGCTTGCCCGGTGGTGTCCAGCTCAGCGATCTCGCGAATGCCCTGGTCGTTGATGGCGGTGATACTATTATCATCCGAGAGAAGGGGGCCGACATGAGAACTCAGGCACGCGTGGTGGTCATCGGCGGCGGCGTGGTCGGCGTCAGCACGCTCTATCACCTGGCCAGGAAGGGCTGGTCGGATGTGGTGCTGTGCGAGCGCAAGGAGCTGACCTCGGGCTCGACCTGGCATGCCGCCGGGCTGCTGCCACTCTACAATCTGAGCTACAGCGCCGGGCAGATCCACAAATACTCCATCGCCCTGTACAAGACCCTGGCGGCCGAGACGGGCCAGGAGACCGGCTTTCGCCAGGTCGGCAACATGCGCCTCGCCACCAGCCACGATCGCCTGGACGAGTTCCGCGGCTATGTCGGAATCGCCGAGACCATCGGTGTCGAAGCGAGCATTCTCACGCCTGACGAATTCACCGACATCTGGCCGCTTGCCCGCCGCGACGGGATTGTCGCCGCGATCCATCATAGGGCCGACGGCTACATTCAGCCCGCCGACCTCACCCAGGCCCTGGCCAAGGGCGCGCGCGATCGCGGCGCGGAGATCTACCGCGGCACCAAGGTCCTGGGCATCGATGCCATGGCGAGCGGTGAATGGCGCGTCCGCACCGATCAGGGCGATATCATCTGCGAGCACGTGGTGAGTGCCAGCGGCGTCCATGCCCGCCAGACCGGCGCCATGGTCGGCCTCGACGTGCCGGTGCTGCCGGCCGAGCATCAATATATGGTCACCGAGCCGCACCCCGATATCGTCGCACGCCACGATGCGGGCCGGCCCGAGATGCCGGTCTTCCGCGACCCCGACGCGTCCTATTACATGCGCGAGGAGAGCGGCGGGTTGGTACTCGGCATCTACGAGGAAACCGCGCCGATCTGTTTCGAGGACGGGCCGCCCGAGACCTGGGAGAACGATCTCTTTCAGCCCGATCTCGACCGCCTGGAGCCCCATATCAAG